>CAZWQT010000011.1:0-31138 GCA_964635945.1 uncultured Akkermansia sp.
ATTGGAACAACTATTCGGATGGTCGTTATGAATCGCGAGGCAATCACCGTGCGGCGGATCGCGCCCGTGGCGGTGGGGGGCGCCGCTAGCGTTTTGCTTTTTGGTTTAAGGATTTCCCTTGGCGGATCTCCTTCGGTCTGGGGAAGTGCTGGGCAAAGCTGTGTTTTAGGCTAGTTCCTACAAGACGTGATTTCCGCAAAGGCCCTGCTCGATCCCACAATCCTGTTCTTTTTGCTTGGGGTCGGCGCCGGCCTGATCCGTTCCAATCTGGCCATTCCTGCCCAGATGGCCCGGTTTCTCGCCCTTTATCTGTTAATGGCCCTGGGTCTGAAGGGCGGTTTCGCCCTGGCTCAAAGCGGGTTTGAATCCGCTGTCTTGGTCGATCTCAGCTTGGCCATCTTTCTGGCGCTGGCCGTTCCGGTGGTGGGTTATGCCATTTTGCGAAGGTTTACCGCCCCCCTGAGTGCGGCTGCAGTCGCCGCCGCCTATGGATCGGTGAGCGCGGTTACCTTTATCACCACCGTTCAGTACCTTGATAACCAAGGCCTGGCCTACGGCGGTCACATGTCCGCTGCCCTGGCCTTGATGGAGTCTCCCGCCATTCTTTTTGCCGTTTTGATGGCCAATTTGATCCGGGCCAAGATTCCGAAGAAAAAAGGAAAAACCCCGTTGGCGGATGCCTCTCTCCGCCACGTGTTGCAGGAGTCATTCACGGAAGGCACCCAGATTCTGCTGCTGGGCAGCATGGTGGTCGGCTATCTCACCGGCGAGCAGGGAAAGTCGGTCATGGAGCCCTTTACCGGTGATATTTTCAAAGGGATGCTGGCCTTCTTCCTTTTGGACATGGGCATGGCCACGGCCGCCCACTTCAAGGATCTAAAAAGGGTGCCAAAGCGACTCGTGGTGTACGGCGTGGTCGGACCGCTGGTGCACGCCCTGTTTGCCCTCTGGCTCTGCTCGATCTTCAACGTCCCCATGGGCAACGCCGTCCTGCTTATGGTTCTCGCCGCCAGCGCTTCTTATATCGCCGTGCCCGCCGTGATCAAACACGCCATTCCCGAGGCCTCGCCACTACTCTATCTGGGTATGCCGCTGGGACTGACCTTCCCCTTTAACATTCTGGTCGGCATCCCCCTTTACGTCGGGCTGGCCGAAAAATTCCTTCGCTAGGACCGGATGCCGGCAAGCTGCCGGTGACGTTTCATAAAAGCCCGGATCCGGGCCGGATTAGGATCCTTTTTCCAGTCTCCCTCCTTCTTGAAGTCAGATCCCACAATAAAGCCGTCAGCGAGAGCGAAGAAGTCGCTTAGGTTTTCCGCGCTAACTCCGGAACCCAGTAAAACCGGCAGAGAGACGGCTTTTTTGACATCCTCCAGTTCTTCAAGGGAGGCGGCATCTCCCGTAAAGGTGCCGGTAACGATCACTGCATCGCCCCGGAGGAACTCCACCGCATGGGCAGTTGCGCCGATGCCGACGTCCGACGTGATGGCATGGGAGCTGTGCTTCTTTTTAACATCGGCCCAGACCCTGACTTTTTCCGCTCCAATTTCTTTCCGGTAGCGCAGTAGGTCGGCGGCGCAGGATTCGATCAGGCCCTCATCGGCCACATGGGCAAAAGCGAAGCCTTCCGCCCGGATAAAATCCAGACCCGCGGCCAGCGCCACCGCCAGGGCCTCCCGATTGGCTCCAGCCAAAATCTGAATTCCGGTTGGCAGACCGGCTTCCTTTTTGACCGCCCGGGCGACGGTCGTCATGGCGGCGGTGATCTCCGGGCCCACACTACCTTTCAGGTAAGGCGTGTCGTGCATGTTCTCGATCATCAAGCCATGAATACCAGCAGACTGATAGACCTTGGCTTCGCGGGTGGCTCGTTTGACGATTTGAGCAAGGAGTTCATGACCAGCTGGCGTTCCCGGAAGGGCCCCAACATGGATCATTCCAATGACGGGTTTGGGAACGGTGAAAGGAGGTAACTTCAAAATCAAATCGCCCGGTCCCTGCTTAGCGGACTTGGCGGGCTTGTTTGATCATCTCCGAGCCGTTCGCCTTGCATTTCTGGCAGTGGGCGTGGAGGGGGGAGTGGGTCAAGCCGAGGAGCAGAACGAACAGCCAAAAGAACCTCATGCTTTTCAAGTATTCCGGCTGGCCCCTTGAAGTCAACGCTCCGAGTCGGTGCCCAAGCGGCGGATTTGGTCCCCGAGAAGGTTCAGGAGCAGAAGACAAATGACCAGGGTCAGCGCGGGAAACACAATCAACCACCAGGGGGTGTCGATGGGATTCAGCATGGAGGCCCCGTCCGCCAGGAGTGTTCCCCAGCTGGCCAAGGGTGCCTGCACACCCAGCCCCAGAAAGCTCAGGAAAGACTCTTCGAGGATCACCGCCGGCAGGGCGAGGGTGAGATAGGTCACCACGATCGGAACCACCTGGGGAAGAATTTGCCGGAAGAGGATCACCGGCGTGCTTTGTCCAATCAGGCGGGATGAGAGGACAAACGGGCGCTCCTTGATGGTGAGAACCTGAGCCCGGACGATCCGCGCCAATGTCAGCCACTCCACCATCCCCAAGCCGACAAAGAGCAGAAGGAGCCGCGCGTGGGTGGCAAAGGGGGCTAAGAATGTTCCATCCAGAAGACCCTTAAGCTTCAGGTCGAACAGGCTGATCAGGACGATGACCAGAACGATGCGGGGCAGAGCGTAGAGGACATCGACAAAGCGCATCATCAGGTTATCGGTCCGGCCGCCGGCATAACCGGCCACCAGACCATAGACCACGCCGATGAAAAGGCTGATGGACGCTCCCACGAACCCGACCAGCAGGGAGATGCGAGCCCCGTACATGAGACGGGTCAGGAGGTCGCGGCCGTGCAGATCCGTGCCGAGCCAGTGTGCGGCGCTGGGTGGAGCCAGTCGGTGGTTGGAAAGTTCACCCACGCCGTAAGGGCTGAAGACGGGGCCGAAAACAGCCGCGAATCCAAGAATTCCCAGAAATCCGAGAATGGCGAAGGCGGAGCGGGACAGCTTCATGAGGTCACCCGGATGCGCGGATCCAGCAAGGCGGTCAGCCAGTCCGCGATAAAGTTGAAAAGAAGGAGAAGCAGGCAATAAACCAGGACCACACCGGAAACGAGGAAGACATCCCGGTTGATGACGCCGTTGACAAAAAACTGGCCGACCCCGGGAATGGCGAACACCTCCTCAATGACGAGGCTGCCGGTGAGGATGTTGGCGGCGAGGGGGCCGGCATAAGCGACCAGCGGCAAAATCGCTGGCCGGAGGGCATGAAGATAAACCAAGGCGGCCTCCGAGACCCCTTTGGCCCGGGCGGTGCGGATATAGTCGGCGCCCAGCGTCTCCAGAAGTCCGCTTCGCGTGAGGCGGGCACAGACTCCGATGAAGGGAATGGCCAGGCAAACGGCCGGCAGGACCAGCTGGGAAAGGGTTCCCCATCCGGCCGGGGGGAGAAGTTTCAGGACGAAGGCAAAAACCAGAACGGAGACGGGAGCGAGGACAAAGGTTGGGGTGGAAAGGGTGAGAAGAGCGGCGGAGTTGAGGAGGGAGTCGGTCTTGGTGCCGTGTCGGGCGGCGGCCCAGGCTCCCAAGGGCATCCCCAATCCCAGCGCAAGGGTGAAGGCCATAGAGCCGAGGAGCAGGGAACGGGGCAGGGACTGGCCGATAATTTCCGTCACGGTCCGACCGCGAAATTTCAGGGAATCCCCCAGGTCCCCGCACAGCACGTTGCCGCCGTAGCGGAGAAGCTGATCCGGAAGGGATCCGGAGAGACCGTATTTTGTCTCTAGCATCGCCTTGGTGCGTGGATCCAGTGCCCGCTCCGTGGCGAAGGGGGAGCCGGGAGCGATGCGGACGAGAAGGAAGCAGAGCGCCAGGACCGCAAGAACCACGGGAATGCTGGATAACAGTCGGCGGGTAAGGAAGGTGAGCATGTTAAAACCAAATGAAGATTAAGATGAAAAAGGGTTTATTTTGAATCTTTGGGTTCGCGGGGACCGATTTCGGAAAAGGGGTGTTCGTCAAGGAGGTTGGGGAGGAGGCCGTCCCACTTTTTGGGGTCGAACATGAGACAACCCACAAAGTGATAAAGGGGAATGATCGGCATGGCCTGGGCGACGAGAATTTCCTCGGCCTGCGCCAGATGCCGGAGACGGGTGTTGGGATTGGGTTCGGCCTGGGCCTTGGCGAGAAGGTCGTCGTACACCGGGTTCGACCATCCCGTTCGGTTGTTGCCGCGCCCGGTGGCGAAGCAGTCAAGGAAGGTAAGAGGGTCCTCGTAGTCGCCGATCCAGCTGGATCGGGCAATGTCAAAATCCAAGGCATCCAGCGAGCCGAGGAAGGTGGCCCACTCCTGGTTGCGCAGATCAATCTCCACACCCAGTTCACGTTTCCACTGGGCCTGGATTTCGACGGCGATCTGTTCGTTCAATTCGGATTTGTTGTAGAGGATGGAAACCCTCGGAAAGCCTTTGCCGTCCGGATAGCCGGCCTCGCGAAGAAGCGCCTTCGCGGTGAGGGGGCTGGAGGCGGGCCCTTCGGGGGGCTGGTAACCAGGCACACCGCGGGGGGTCAGGGATTGGGCGATGGGCTCGCCACCCCGGGTGATTTTTTCCACGATCGCCTCCTTGTCGAGAGCGAGGGTTAAGGCCCGCCGCACCTTGGGGTTGTCAAACGGCGGCCGCGTGACATTGAACCGGTAGAAGTACGTGGCGAAAAGCGGGGTCGGGTGAAAATCCGGGCGGCCACGCAACCTGGGCATGATCAGGGACGGAATCAGGCCTTTATCCAAGAGTACATCCACCCGACCGGAGGCATAGAGATTGAAGGCAGTGGTGGCGCGGGCCACCGCCAGGGCATCAATCCGGTTGAGACGGACCCTCTCCGCGGAGTGGTAATGGGAATTTTTCTCAAGGGAGACGCGGTCGTTCACCCGCCAGGCCTTGAGCCGGTAGGGGCCGTTGCCGACCCAAAAAGCCGGCTGGGTCCAGCGATCCCCGTGGGTTTCCACGGTGGCCCGGTGAACCGGCAGGTAGGTCGTGAAGGAGGTGAGGGAGGGAAAGAAGGGGGCTGGATTTTTGAGCCGGATCACCAAGGTATGGGCATCGGGGGTGGCGATTTCCACGGTTTCGGCCGGGGCGCGGCCGGTGTAAAAATCCTCGGCTCCACGGATGAAATAAAAAACCTCCGTGTAAGGGGATCCGGTGGCTGGATCCAAGGCCCGCAGCCAGCTGTAGCGGTAGTCTTCAGCGGTGACGGGATCACCGTTCGACCAGTGCAGGTCCCGACGGAGTTTGAAGGTGTAGGTTTTGCCGTCAGGGGAAACAGTCCAGCTTTCCGCGGCCCCGGGCACGGATTTACCGCGGGCATCGCGGCGGGTGAGGCCCTCGTACAGGGCGGCACAAATTCTTCCCTCCAACTGGCCCGAAACCAGCGCCGGATCAAGCGTCTGAGGTTCGGCCCCGTTGCAAAGAACCAAATCGGCACGGGGTGTGGGAGCACATCCTGAAAACAGCAGGATGCAGAACAGGCCGCTCAGGCCGGGAAGAACCCGGCGGAAGGTCATCAGGGGTTGGCGGGGGCCGGAGCGGCGGGGGCGGGGGCCTCGACCGGAGCGGGCGTCACCGCATTGGTCACGAGATTATTTGTGGCGGCGGCGACGGGCTTGGTGAGCTCTTCCTGCAGCTTTGGGCCGGCCGTCTGGCGGTGACTGTAAAGAAGAGCGAGAGTCAGAGTCAGGACCATAAAAATCGATCCCAGCCAGATGGTGCCTTTCGTCAGCACGTCGGAGGTTTGGGCGCCAAAGATCGATTCGGTGAAATTCCCTCCAAAGGCCGCCCCCAACCCCTCGGCGCGGGGCTTCTGCATGAGGACGAGCAGGGTCAAAAGAATGCAAACGAGGATGTTGACCCCCAACAGGACGTAGATGGCGATGTTAATCATTTTCGGTTACCCGGGCAGGCCGGGCAGATTGAATGATATCGAAAAAAGAGCGGGCGTCGAGACTGGCGCCGCCCACCAGGAAGCCGTCGATTTCGTCCTCCGCCATGAGTTCGGCGGCGTTTTCCGGCTTCACGCTGCCCCCGTAAATGATCCGAATGGCCTTACCCTCGGGGCCGTAGAGGTCTCCAAGAATGGCGCGGGCTTTATGATGCACGTCGTTGGCCTGTTTCGGGGTGGCCACCTTGCCCGTGCCAATCGCCCAGACCGGTTCGTAGGCGAGAACAATCTCGGAAATCTTTTCCTTCGGAAATCCTGCGAGGGATCCGCGGATCTGGGTCTCGACCACGGCCATAGTCTCTTTGGCCTCCCTCTGGAGGAGGGTTTCACCGACGCAGACGATGGGTCGGAGATGATAGCCGACCGCCGCCACGGCCTTGGCTGCCACGGCCGCGTCCGTCTCGTTAAAATACTGCCGTCGCTCGGAGTGTCCCAGGACAACATGGCGAACGCCGAGTTCCCGGAGCATTGGACCGGAAATTTCCCCTGTAAAAGCGCCTTCCTTGGCCTGGTGCATATTTTGTGCGCCGATAGCCAAAACACTATGACGGCCCAAAGTTTCTGCGGCGGCAGGCAAAGAGGTGAAGGGCGGGCACACCACCATGTCCACATTGGCCACCTTTTGGACCCGCTCGACGATATCCTCGATCAGGCTCCTGGTGTCGGAGGCGGTCCGGTGCATTTTCCAGTTTCCGGCCACGAAGGGCCGCCGTGGGATGGATTTCCTTGCCCGGGTCATATCTTCTCGTTCAGGGCCGCCACTCCGGGCAGGGTTTTGCCTTCCAGAAATTCCAGAGAAGCACCCCCGCCAGTGGAGATAAACGTGACCTTTTGGCCGACCCCCGCCTTTTTGACGGCCTTGACGGAGTCGCCCCCGCCGATGATCGAGACCGCTTTCGCGTTGGCGGCAACGGCCTTGGCGACGGCAAAGGTGCCCTCGGCACAGGCGGGAATTTCAAATACTCCCATGGGGCCGTTCCAAAGAATTGTTCCTGCGCCGGCAATCTCCTTGGCGTAGGTTTCGCGGGCCTTGGGGCCGATGTCGACCCCCTCCCAACCGTCCGGGATGTCTTCGCCGGGCTGGGTGAACTTTCCGGGAGAGACCTTGCGGCCGGCAAAGTCCAACTGTTCGACAATTAGGGTGTCCTCCGGAAGGAGGAACTTCACGCCGCGCTTTTGCGCCTCGGCGAGAATCTCCTTGGCCAAGGGCACCTTGTCCGGCTCGCTGAGCGATCGGCCGATCTTTTTTCCCTGGGCAAGGCGGAAGGTATAGGTCATGCCGCCGCCGATCAGGATGGTGTTGGCCTTCTGGAGAAGGGCGCGCAAGACGCCGATTTTGTCGCCCACCTTGGCCCCGCCGAGGATCACAAGGAACGGACGCTTCGGGTTGGAAAGCTCGGTGCCGAGGTAGCGCAGTTCCTTCTCCATGAGCAGACCAGCGGCGGCTTTCTGCGCGAGACGGGCACAGGCCTCGGTGGAGGCGTGGGCGCGGTGGGCGGAACCGAACGCATCGTTGACGTAGAACTTGGCGGGGCCGAGGAGTTTCCCGGCGAAGGCGGCGTCGTTCTTTTCCTCCTCCGCGTGGAAGCGCACGTTTTCCAGGAGCAGGATTTCCCCCGGCTTGAGGTCGGCACGGAGTTTGTCCGCCTCGGTGCCGATGCAGTCCGGCGCAAACTGGACGGGCTTGCCGAGAACCTTGGCGAGGTGAGTGGCGACAGGCTTCAGTGAATATTTTTCCTCCGGCTTGCCTTTAGGCCGACCGAGATGGCTGGCGAGGACAAGCGAGGCGCCTTTTTCCAGAAGCAACTTGAGCGTGGGGAGGGTCTCCTGGATCCGGGTGTCGTCGGAAACCTTCGGGCCTTCGGGGGAGGGCTCGAAGGGGACGTTGAAGTCCACCCGGACGAAAACCTGTTCGCCCTTGGGCTGAAGATCCTGAACAGTCAGCTTCGCCACGACCGGATCAACCCGCGATGTGCTTGAGGAGATCGACGCAGCGGTTGCTGTAGCCCCACTCGTTATCGTACCAACTGACCAGCTTGAAGAACCGCTTGTTCAGGCCGATGCCCGAGCCCGCGTCAAAGATGCTGGAGGAGGGGCAGTGGATGAAGTCGGAAGAGACAACCTCGTCCGTCGTGTATTCCAGAATCCCTTTCAGGTAGGTCTCGGAGGCCTTTTTCATGGCGGCGCAGATCTCCTGGTAGGAGGTGTCCTTGGTGGTCTTCACCGTCAGGTCGACGACGCTGACCGTGGGCGTGGGCACGCGGAACGCCATGCCGGTGAGTTTTCCCTGCACCTCAGGGCAGACGAGGCCGACGGCTTTGGCGGCCCCGGTGGCGGAGGGAATGATGTTAATGGCGGCGGAGCGGCCACCCTTCCAGTCCTTGCGGGACGGACCGTCGACAGTCTTTTGCGTGGCCGTGTAGCTATGGACGGTGGTCATGAGGCCTTCCTCGATCCCGAAGCCCTCTTTCAGGAGAACGTGGACGACGGGGGCGAGGCAGTTCGTGGTGCAGGAGGCGTTGGAGATGATGTGGTGTTTGGCTGCGTCGTACTTGGTGTGGTTGACGCCCATCACGACGGTGATGTCTTCGCCCTTGGCGGGGGCGGAGATAATGACTTTTTTACAGCCGGCGGTGATGTGGCCCTTGGCTTTGTCGGCTTCAGTAAAGAGTCCGGTGGACTCCACCACGAAGTCGACTCCCAACTCCTTCCAAGGAAGAGCAGCAGGACCTTCCTTGACGGCTAGGCATTTGATTTTATGGCCGTCGACCACAAGGACGTCGTCCTCAGGTGCGGAGGGGGCGGATTTCTCGCTGCGGACCTCGCCCTGGTAGCGGCCCTGCACGGAGTCGTACTTGACGAGGTAGGCGAGGTTGTCGGCGGGAACCAAGTCGTTCACGGCCACAACGTCAAATTTCTTCCCGAGCAGGCCTTGCTGGCAAAGAGCCCGAAAGACCAGTCGGCCGATCCGGCCGAATCCATTAATCGCGATTTTGTGTTTGGTAGCCATAGATTTAAGTCGAGAACCCTAGCGGTGATCGTGTTGGAGAGTCAATCAGGGGAGCGGCTCAGGGAGTGGTGATCGGGCCAGAAAGGAGACGCAGCTTTGCCCGTATTCACGGCGCCAGACCTCCTTCAGGGGTGTTTGCACACTCCATTTGGCCCGACGGGAGTGTTCCCAGGCAATCCGGCCTCCGGGGGCCAGGAGGCGATCGAGGCCGGCGGTAGTAGTCCAGGCAGACAACTCTTCCGGAGTCTGATCATAAGGGGGGTCGAGAAAAATCAGGTCGAAGGATTCGGTCGGGGCGGTAGGCAGCCAACTCTCCACCGGGGTCTCGAGGACAGGAAAGTTGTAGCCAAGAGAGTCCAAGTTATGACGCAGGGATTCCGCTGTGCGGTGGTTGGATTCAACAAAGAGGGCCGACTTGGCCCCGCGGCTCAGAGCCTCCAGCCCGTAGGCGCCGGTGCCGGCAAAGAGGTCAAGGATACGGGCTTCGGGCATCCAATTGGCGAGGGCGGAAAAGACGGCGGCACGAACACGGTCCTGGGCGGGGCGAAGTCCGGGGATCACCGGGACCTCCAGTTGCCGACTACAGTGGACACCTCCGGTGATGCGGAGAAAACCGGTGCCGCTTCGCCGGGGATGACTCGGGCGCTTTCCTTCGGTATGACGTGGGGATGTCGATCTCATCCGGCAACCCTTGGTGTATCATCCTCAATCCTGCCGCCAAGGGGGATCAGGCACGGAAAACTCTGGATCGGGTCAAAACCCTGGCTGCGGAGGCGAAGATTTACCTGACAGAGCAGGCCGGGGATGGGGAGCGACTGGCGCGGGAGGCCGTGGCGGAAGGGTACCGCACGATTGTTGCGGCAGGCGGGGATGGAACCATGAATGAGGTGCTCAACGGGATCGACCCCGCCAAGTGCACATTGGGGATTTTGCCCGTGGGCACCATGAACGTGCTGGCTTTGGAGTTGGGGATTTCCCCGGATATTGAAAAATCCCTCCAGGTCATCCGTGCCGGGAAACGGCGTCGCTTCGATTTGGGGTACGCCAACCAAAGGCGTTTTTTGCAACTTGCCGGGGTGGGACTGGACGCCGAGGTCGTCCGAAAAACCCATCCGGAAGCCAAGCGGGCGTGGGGACCGTGGAGCTATCTTTTGACCGTGGCCCAGGTAACGGTGGCTCCGGCACCCCATCTGCTCGTGAAGGCAGGGGGCCAAGAATTTTCCGGGGCGATGGTGTTGATTGGAAATGGGCGCCACTACGGAGGACCGTTCCGCTTCTTTCCCAAAGCCGACATGGCGGATGGAAAGCTGGATGTCTGTATTTTTCCCAAGTCGGGCCCTCTCGATCTTTTGTGGTACTTGCAGGGGGTTTTGCTGGGCGGACCTGAGTCGCTGCCGGAGGTGAAGTATTTGCAGGTGCCCAGCCTGACGGTGGAGTCGAAGGAAAAGGTGGCCCTGGAGGTGGATGGTGAATACGGCGGGGAAACCCCGGTAACATTTCGGACGGAACCGCATGGTGTGGAGGTGATCGTTCCGTGAGAAAGGCCGGGGACGTCTTTTGTCTGGAGAAAACAGACGGCAAGGCACGGGCGGGGGTTCTCAAGACCGCGCACGGCGAAGTTCCGACGCCGGTGTTTATGCCGGTGGGGACCCAGGCCTCGGTCAAAGGAGTCAGTCCGGACGAATTGATTGAGATGAAGGCCCCGATCATTTTGGGGAACACGTACCATTTGGTGGTCCGACCTGGGCTCGAGGTGATTCAGCAGATGGGGGGTCTGCATAAGTTTATGGGATGGCACGGACCGATTTTGACGGATAGCGGGGGGTTTCAGGTGTTTAGCCTCGCCAAAATCAGGGAGATGTCGGAGGAGGGGGTGACGTTTTCCAGCCATGTGGACGGGAAAAAGTTTTTCCTGGGACCGAGGGAGGCGATCCAGGCGCAGGACAAGCTGGGTGCGGACGTGATGATGGCTTTCGACGAGTGCCCGCCCTGGCCATGTGACCGGACCCGGATGGAGGAAAGTCTCGAGCGCACTTTGCGTTGGGCGAGAATTTGCCGGCAGGAGCAGGACGCGCTGGGGCACCGGAACCTGCTCTTTGGCATCGGGCAGGGCGGGGACTACGCGGACCTGCGGGCGCGGAGCCTGGAGGAGCTCCAGAAGATCGGCTTTGATGGCTATGCCGTCGGTGGGGTGAGCGTGGGCGAACCGGAGGAGTTGATGATGAAGGCAATCGACGACTGCGAGCCTCATCTGCCGGCGGACCGACCCCGGTATGTGATGGGGTTGGGGCATCCCGACCAAATCGTACGGATGATTGGAAAAGGGATGGATATGTTTGATTGTGTTTTACCCACCCGGGTGGCCCGGAACGGCACGGCCTGTACGGAAAAAGGGCCGGTTTCCGCCCGGAAACCCACCTGGACGAGGGATGAAAACCCCATTGTAAAGGGTTGCACCTGTTATGCTTGTTCGCGGTTCAGTCGCGCCTATGTTCAGCATCTGATCAAGGCGGAAGAACTGTTGGGATTAAGGCTGATCTCTCTCCATAATCTCCACTTCTATCTTGAGACCGTCCGGCAGGCCCGGGCGGCGATCCTGGCGGGTCGATGGACCGAGTGGTCCGAAGACTTTCTGGGTCGCTATCAACGAGGAGGCAAGGAGCAGGAGAAAGAAAAACAATGAGCGAGATGATTTTTTCCGCAGGGCCGCTGCTGATGGCCCCCACGCCCACTGATGGAAGCGCCCCGCCCGCCTGGGTGCAGTTATTGCCACTGATCATTCTGTTCGTTCTGATGTATTTCGTTCTGCTGCGCCCGCAAATGAAGCGTCAAAAGGAGCATGAGAAGCTGATTTCCGCCGTAAAGACAGGGGATCGGGTGGTGGCCGGCGGGGGGATTTATGGGACGGTAACCAACATCAAGGATCAGGTGGTCGTGCTTAAGGTTGCCGACAACGTAAAAATCGAAGTACAGCGCTCCACGATTACCTCGGTGGAGAAGGCGGAAGAAAAGCCCGCCGCGTAAGGTCCTTATGATCGCCCTGCAGTTCGGACTTAGCCTGGTCTTTTTTGTTCTATTTATCGGATACTTCCTGACCGCGGACCCGCGGCGTCGGATGCGGCTGAGCCTCGCCCTGACGGCGTCTTTGGTGGCGCTGTGTCTCAGCTCCCTGTTTGTGAGGGGGGAGGACGGGCAGTGGAAGATCAAGATCAAGCCCGGGCTCGACCTCAAGGGGGGCACCCAGTTCCTGCTGGAGTTGGCGGGAAATCCCGGGCGCAGCGCGTTGGATCAAGCGGTGGAAGTAATCCGGAAGCGGGTTGACTCGGTGGGCGTGGCTGAACCGGTGATCCAACCCGTGGGGGAGCGTCGGATCATCGTGCAGATCCCCGGGGTCAGTGAAGCCGACAAGGCCTCTTACCGCCGACAATTGGAGAAGGTGGCCAAATTGGAGTTTGCCCTCGTGCATCCGGAGAGCGACGCCTTGGTGGAGAAGGCCAAGTCCCAAGGCAAGAGTCCGGAAGTTTCTTTTGAGTACCAGGTTCTGAAGCTGCGGGACCGGGACCGGTCGGGAGCGGTGGTGGAGAGCCCGCTGGTTGTGAAACGGCGTCCGGAAATTTCCGGCAAGAGCGTGGCGGGAGCCTTCCGCAGCGTCGATCAGTTGGGCCGACCGGTCGTGATCATTGAGTTCAACGCCGAGGGAAGGGACAAGTTCGGCAAACTAACCGAGCAGAATATCGGGCGGCGCATGGCCGTGGTCTTGGACGGGGAAGTGTACTCAGCACCGGTCATCCGCACAGCGATTTACGGCAGTTGTGAAATTTCCGGCGGCAATATGAGCATCACGGAGGCGGAGGAGTTGGCCAGTGTGCTGAAAAATCCGCTGGAAAACCCGGTCGCCATCGTCGACGAGCGCGGCGTCGATCCGAGTCTGGGGGCGAGCTCGGTGAAAAGCGGGTTCACGGCAGGCTGGATCAGTCTGGTGGCGGTCGCGTTGTTTGTTTTGATTTATTATCGCTGGCTCGGGTTGATCGCGGTTTTTGGCCTCATGGTCAATATTCTCATTCTGCTGGGCCTGTTGGCGCAGTTCGGCTTCACGCTGACACTCCCGGGCTTGGCAGGGTTGATCCTGACCATTGGGATCGGTGTGGACGCCAACGTCCTGGTGTTTGAGCGCATCCGGGAAGAGGCGAATCGCCATCGCAGCGGTCTCGAGACGGTGGCTTCCGGGTTTCAGCATGCCTTCAGCTCGATCCTGGACGCCAATGTCACCACGGTCATTGCGGCGGCGATTTTGTTCTGGCAAGGCTCCGGCCCGGTTCAGGGATTCGCGACGGTGCTTTGCCTGGGGATTTTTTCCAGCATGTTTGCCGCCTTGGTGGTAAGCCGGACCGGTTGTGAGTGGTTGGCGGACAGGGGAGGCAAGGCCAAGCTCCACATGTTCCGATTGTTTGAGGAGGCAAAATTCAATTTTCTGGGCTGGCGAAGGGTGGCCTATGGGTTTTCCCTCATTTTGCTGGGGGCTGGCGTGGCGGCGGTGGCCATGCGAGGGGTTAACGCTCTCGGGGTGGATTTTACCGGGGGTGACCTCGTGACCCTGAGTTTTCAGGAAAAAATCGACGATGGGCGAGTGCGATCGGCGCTTGGCAGTCTGGCGGAAGTAGCCCAGTACCAGCGGAGCCCCGTCGGCGAGGAGGAAATTCTCTCCCTGCGGACGGCATTTGGGAAAGGTGAGGCAGCGGTGCAGAAACTCATCCAGGATTTTCCTTCCGCCGGGTTCCGGCAAATCCAGCTGGATAAGGTGGCTCCGATTGTGGGTGACGAGTTAAAGAAAAACGCCCTGATTGCCCTGATTTTGGGGGTGGTGGGAATCTTTCTCTACACCACCTGGCGGTTTGAGGCGGCATTCGCCGCCGGAGCCATTGTCGCCTTAATTCATGACGTGCTGATCAGTTTGGGGGTTTTTGTGTTACTGGGACGAGAACTCTCCCTCCCGATGGTGGGTGCGATCCTGGCGGTGGCCGGATACTCGATTAATGACACGATCGTCATTTTTGACCGAATCCGGGAGACCTTCCGGGGCGGGTTGCATGGCAACCGGATGGAGGCCATGAATCTGGCGATCAACCAGACATTGAGCCGAACCTTGATGACTTCGGCGACCACCTTCCTGGCGGTGCTGGTTCTTTTTCTGTTCGGCGGACGGGTGATCAATGATTTTGCATTGATTTTGTTGATTGGGATTTTGGTGGGGACCTACTCCTCGATCTTTATTGCCAGTCCGATTGCCCTGCTCTTTAGCGGACGAAAAAAATAAGCGGGAACGGCTTGCGGGTCGCAAGCCGTTCTTTATTCCGTAAGGATGCGTTGGATCGGAAATCCAAACCGTGCCGAACCTGGTCAAGGCCCGGACCTCCTGATTGACCAACTGCTGGGTCGCCGCGGTCTGGCTTCGGGACCCGAGCGGGAGACCTTTCTCCATCCCCGCTTGGCCCATCTGGCCCCACCGGAGGAGATTCCCGGAATGCATGAGGCGGTGAAGGTTTTGGCGCGGCACCTTCAAGCCAGGAGTCCGGTGGTGATTTATTCCGACTACGATGTGGATGGAATCACTAGTGCCAGTGTTTTTCGGCTCTTTCTTGAGGCCCTCGGGGCAGGGGAGGTCCGGAACTTTATTCCTGACCGAAAAAAGGAAGGCTATGGGTTAACCGCACAGGGTTTGGAGCGGTGTCTGGAAACAGGCGCCAAGCCGGACCTGCTCGTGGTGCTTGATTGTGGAACCAATAGCCGGGCGGAAGTGGAGACGGCGAAGTCCGCCGGAATCGATGTGCTGATCGTGGACCACCACCAGGTGGGGGAGATTGCCCAAAGTGATGCCTTGGTGAATCCTCAGTTGGGCTCCCAGAACCATCATCTTTGCACGGCGGGTTTGGTTTTTAAATTATGCCACGCCTATCTGAAGGCCCGCGGTGGACGGGAGCTGTTCGACCTCAGGACCGTGCTCGATCTGGTGGCCTTGGCGACCGTCGCCGACCTGGTGCCTCTCGAAAAAGATAACCGGATTTTTGTGCGGGAGGGATTGCGGCGCCTTGCCCAGACCGCCCATCCGGGGTTGCGACGGTTGATGGAGGTGAGTGGAGCCGGGAGCCGCGCTCCTTCGACCTTCACGCTTGGGTTTCAGCTTGGGCCGAGGATCAATGCGGGGGGTCGGGTGGGCCAAGCAGCGGCCGGTCTGGAGCTTTTACTAAGCCGAGATCCAGCGGTCACGGCCCGCCTGGCACGGGAGTTGGACCTCCAGAACCGGAAGCGGCAGGAACTGGAGGCCATCGCGCTGGAGGAGGCGGAGGCGGAAATTGGAGATTCGCCCAAGGGATTGGGATTGGTGGCGGCGAGCGACCGGTGGCATCCGGGGGTGGTCGGAATCGTGGCGGCCCGGCTGGTGAGAAAATTCCATCGCCCCAGCTTTGTCATCGCACTGGAGGAAGGAGCTGGAAAGGGCAGCGGACGAGGGCTGCCGGGAGTCTCGCTCATGGATGCTCTCCGGGCCTGTTCCCCATGTCTCAAGGGTTTTGGGGGTCATGAAGGCGCAGCGGGGATTGTCATTGAGGCGGACCGGATTCATGACTTTCGGGCGATCCTCGGGGCCTGGCTGGAAAAGACCGTGAGCCCGGAGATTTTCGAAAAAAGCCTTTCGATCGAAATGCGCCTTCTGCCGGAGCACCTGACGCCGGAGATGGCCCGGGCGGTCGGCTCCATGGCGCCCTTCGGGAAAGGAAATCCCGAGCCGGTGTTTCAGCTGGAGGGGGTGAGCATGGCGGCATCCCCCAAGGTGTTTGCGGAGCGTCACCTTAAGTTCCGCGCACAGGCCGGGGAGAAGAAGTTTGAGGTGGTGGGTTTTGATTTTGCGCGGCGGCCGCCTGACCGGCCGAAATTCGATTTGGCGGGTTCCTGGGAATGGGACGAATACACGGACGCACCCCGGTGGCGGATGGCCGACTGGCGCTGAGCCCCGAACAGAACCGGATCTGCAAGGCGGCGGCAAGCCTGGCGGAGCGGTTGGGTTTGGCCGGGCCGGAGGAGCTCGCGGGCTACTTACCGAGGCGGCACGAGGACCGACGGAGGGGTTGGCATCCTTCGGAGGGATTGCCGGAGGGGCCGGTAAATTTTCAGGGAACGGTGACGAGGTCAAAACTCAACCGTTGGCGAGGCCGCCGCTGCATGGTGGAAGTGGACGTGGAGGTGACCGGGGGGCTAGGGGGAAGTGCCCGGCTGATCTTTTACAATCTGCCGTTCATGGCACGGGCTTTCCCCGAAGGGAAACGGGTGGCGGTGTTCGGAAGGGCGGAGGAAAAAAAGGGGATCTTTGTCTTTGCCCATCCGGAAACCGAGACGGTGGAGGAGGGGAAGGAGGAAGGGATCCATCTGGACCGAGTGGTGCCGATCTATCCTTTGACGGAGGGGCTGAGCCAGCGGCGGGTTAGGTCGGTTATCTACCACTACCTGAAGAATTTTCCGCCAGCGGTTCCCGAGGCGTTTCCCGGGGCAGCAGGACTTCCCACGCGGCAGGAGGCATGGCGAACATTTCATTTTCCCGGGTCCCTGCAGGAGGTGGAAGTGGCGCGGAGATCGCTGGCCCATGAGGAATTTTTGGGAATGCAGTTCACCCTGCGGGTGAGGCGGGCGGCACGGGAGTCGATCCGGATCGAGCGGCCGGAAAAGACGCGGGATTTGGTGAATCAGTGGAGGCAGTCACTGCCCTGGCCGATGACAGCGGATCAGGAGAGGGTGTGTGGCGAAATTGATGACGACTTGGGTTTGACGCGGCCCATGCACCGCCTTCTGCAGGGGGACGTGGGATCCGGGAAAACACTGGTGGCCGCACATGCGCTCTTGCGGGGCCTGGAACACGGCAGCCATGTTGCCCTCATGGCACCGACCACCCTCCTGGTGGAACAGCATGCCGCCTCCTTACGGAAGCTTCTTCCCCGCGGAGTGTTGGAGGTGGTGACGTGGACGTCGGACTCCAAGCCGGGACCGGTGGGGCTGTTTCCGAGGATCACGGTGGGAACGCATGCGCTTTTTGCGGAGAAGACCAGGTTGTCCCGGCTTTCCTTGTGCGTGATCGATGAGCAGCAGAGGTTTGGGGTGCGTCAAAGGGCGGCTTTTCTTGCCAAGGGAGAGCGACCCGACTTGTTGGTTTTGACGGCTACACCGATCCCGCGCACTTATGATCTCTTGCTTCACGGAGACCTCGATGTTTCCCTGTTGCGGCAAATGCCGCCGGGAAGAGGGGACGTAAAGACCCATGTCCGGGACGGGAGTGCGGTAGAGAAAATCTGGCGGCACTTGCATGATCGGGTGGCCCAAGGCGACCGGGTGTATGTGGTGGTGCCCCGCTTAGGGGAGGAGGTGGTGGACCCGGCGGATGAAGCCTCGGTCAAGAGGACCCATGAGCAGTTATCGGCAGCGATCGGAAAGCAGCGGGTGGCCCTCCTGCATGGCAAGATGAAGGAGGAGGAAAAAATTGGGATCTTGGAAAAGTTTCGCCGGGGGGAGGTTTCGGTTTTGGTCGCCACGACGGTGGTTGAGGTGGGCGTCGACGTGCCCGAGGCGAACTGGATGGTGATCGACCATGCCGACCGGTTGGGGTTGTCGCAACTGCATCAGCTACGAGGCCGGATTGGGCGGGGTGGGCGGAACGGCACCTGTGTGCTGATTCAAAGATCCGGAGGCCCGATGGCGAAACAGAGGCTGGAGTTCCTCGCGGAAAATCGGGACGGATTCCGGATTGCCGAGGAGGATTACCGTCTGCGCGGCCCCGGGGATATTCTCGGGGAGGACCAAAGCGGAATTCCCCGGTTTCGATTTGCCCGTTTGCCGGAGGATCTGCCGTTGCTCCAAACGGCCCAACCGGAGGCGATCGGGCTGATGAAAGGGGATTGGAGGAACTGGCAGGGGCTGGTGGAGGCGGAGAAAAGAGCGAGGCAAGATATCGCGACGAACTGATGGGAAGATGGGAGGTGGAAGATCGGGGGTGGGGGAGCTAGGATTCACAGATGTCTTTAGGCGGGGGGAAGAGGTCCAGGAAGCTGTTCGAGCTGGCGAAGAAAACGACGCCTGGGGGCGTGCATTCGCCGGTCCGGGCCTTCCGTGCCGTAGGCGGAACCCCGGTGTTTATGCGCAAAGCCAGGGGCGCGTATTTGGAAGACGCCGACGGCAAGGTTTACGTGGACTATGTGGGGAGCTGGGGGCCGGCCATTCTTGGTCATGCCCATCCTCAAGTAACCGCAGCGGTCCGGAAGGCTTCCGGGCGGGGTCTGAGTTTTGGCACCCCACACGAAGGTGAGGTGGAACTCTCACGGCTGATTTGCCGGATGGTGCCGAGCGTGGAAAAGGTGCGGTTTTGCAATAGCGGCACCGAGGCGACCATGTCCTGCCTGCGTCTGGCGCGGGGATTTACACAAAGGAACCTCATTGTGAAGTTTTCGGGCTGTTACCACGGTCATTCTGACGCCCTGCTGGTGGCGGCGGGTTCGGGTTTGCTGACCTTGGGGCGTCCAGGCAGCGCGGGGGTGACACCGGGGGCGGTCCAAGACACGCTGGTGCTGCCCTTTAATGATCTGGCAGCGGCGGCCGATCTTTTTCGTGCGAGGGGGAAAGAGATTGCCGCCGTAATCCTGGAGCCCATCCCCGCGAATGCCGGCCTGATCCTTCCTATCCCCGGGTTCCTGGAGGGACTGCGGGAACTGACCCAGAAACATGGGACGTTGCTCGTTTTTGATGAGGTGATGACCGGGTTTCGATTGGCGCCCGGTGGAGCCCAACAAATCCTCGGGATCAGCCCGGATTTAAGTGCCTTTGGAAAAGTGATTGGCGGAGGTTTGCCGGTGGGGGCTTTCGGTGGGCGGGCGGAGATCATGGATCATCTTGCACCCGATGGGTCGGTCTACCAGGCCGGGACTCTCTCAGGGAACCCGATGGCGATGGCCGCAGGCTTGGCCCAGCTCAATATTTTGGCCAGGGGTGGAATTTATCAAAAACTCGAGAGGATCGGCGCCGAAACCGAAGTGATGATCAGAGCAGAGTTAAAAGCCGCCGGACGCCGGGATGTGGTGGTTCGGATCGGCTCCATGTTCTGCCTTTTCTGCATCCCCTCAGGGCAGAAGGTCCGGAATTTGGCGGAAGCCCAGAAAAGCGACCGGCATGGTTATGCCCGTCTCTTTCACGGGCTTTTGCGGGAAGGAGTTTATTTCCCCCCCTCCCAGTTTGAGACATGCTTCCTTTCCACCGCGCATGGCCCCCGGGAGTTGGAGGTGACGCGCAAAGCCCTCAAGGCGGCACTGCGGAGGGCTTGAGCAGAGCGGACGGACGGGGCAGGGTGGGCGGGTGAATACGGGATTGGCCGACTTTTTTGATTTGCAGGGACAGAACCACCCTGAGCTCTTTGCGGGGATCAAGCATGCTTGGGAAGTCCTGCCCCGGATCGGTGACTATCTAAAGAAGAACCTGAAAAATGGCTCCCGCGCCAAGCTGATCGGCGCCCCGGTCATTGGGGAGAATGTGCATCTTGGGGAAGGGACCATTGTGGAGCCGGGCGTCTATATCCGTGGTCCGGCCTGGATTGGAAAAAACTGCGAAGTCCGTCATGGGGCCTACATCAGGGAAAACGTGATCGCCGGGGATGGATGTGTTCTGGGGAACAGTTGTGAATTTAAAAACTGTGTCCTACTCAGTGGCGCACATGTCTCCCACTTTAGTTATGTGGGGGATTCGGTGGTCGGGCGGGATGTGAATCTTGGGGCAGGGGTGATTTTATCGAACTACCGACTGGATGGTCAGGCCATCAAGGTTCGGATCGCGGGGTCGCTGGTGGAGACGGGATTGCGGAAATTTGGCGCAATGGTTGGGGACAAGGCCTCAATCGGGTGTAATGCGGTCATCAATCCCGGCAGCCTGATCGCCAAGGGTGCAAGAATTTTGCCGGGAACGATATGGTCAGGGGCGAAGTAGCGTAAACCGGGGGAGGCGCGGGCTTACGCAGGGGAAGGTGTTCGGCGGGAGGTGAGGACAGTTTAAAACTAAAAGTGGAAGGCTAATCCCGCCTAAAATTTCCACCCCACCGTCAGGCGTAAGGGGAACCGACAAAGCTGTGGAATGGGGCGGTGGTGAAAGAACGTTCCTGAAGGCCGTCGAAGATGGCGGGGACGGCATCGGCAGTTTGGGGATGGAGATCATGCAGGAGAATGATGGATCCCGGTTGGCTGGCCTGGAGGACCCGGTTGGCGATGGCGGAACTGCCAGGCTTTCTCCAGTCCTGCGGATCGACCGACCAGTAGGCGACTCCCAGCCCCATTTTGGAGGCAAGAGTGCCCTGTTCCTTGCGAAAAGCGCCGTACGGAGGGCGAAACCAGACCGGGGTAACGCCGGTGTGTCGGGCGATGGCATCCTGGCAACGAGAGAGTTGCTGTTCGACGGCTACGTCGCCCATTCCGGAAAGGCGGGGGTGGGTATAGGTGTGGTTGGCAACATCATGCCCCTCGGCAACCAATCTCCTGGCCAAATCAGGGTAGGCATCCACCTTGGCGCCGATCAGAAAAAAAGTCGCCCGCATGTCCCGTTTTTTTAGTTCATCCAAGACCCGCTCGGTTACCCCGGGGGAGGGGCCGTCATCAAACGTCAGGGCCAGTTTATTGCCAAAGCCGGGACCGCTGTTGATAAAAGCGGGGTTCACCTCATTTTCCCCTGGTTCAACCTGGATGCCGTTTTGGGCGCGGGCGGGAACGGCCAGACCGGCGCCGGCGGCGAGCATAAGCCGGAGAAAATCGTTCCGCCTCATAGACTTCCTCTTTAGCACGGAGGGAGGCATTCTCAAGAGTCCTTTCCATGAAGATATGTGACCTCACGCAAATTTACTCCCCACGGGGTGGAGGTGTGCGTTCCTATTTGGAGGCCAAGAGGCGGTTTGTCAGGGATCAGACTCCCCATGAGCACCTGATGATCGTCCCCGGGGCGCGCACAGAGCAGGTTGAGGGTGGAAGGTCCCAACTTTGGACCGTGGCGGGACCCTTGGTGAATCGAACCTCCCGATACCGATGGATGCTTGATCTTCCCGCCTTGCTTAAAATTCTGTACGCCGAGCGTCCGGACATCGTGGAATCAGGGGATCCTTATCATGCCGCCCTGGTTTCGCGGAACTGGGCGAATCGGCGGGGCTCAGACTTTTATATGTTTTATCATTCCCATTTTCCCGATGCCCTGTTGCGCACCGTCATGAAGTTTGCGGGCAATTGGGCAAGGGCCTGGGTAGAGAGGACCGCCGGCGATTATTTGAGGAATTTGGCAGACACAAGCCGGGGCGTTTTTGTGGCCAGTCATCACCTGATGCGAATTCTTTCCGGCTGGGGGATGCAGGGCTTGATTCATCTTCCCCTGGGAGTCGATACCCGCAGCTTTTGTCCAGACGAGGCGCAGCGGCAGGAGATCCGGAAGAGACTGAAGTTGCCCCAAGACAATCCGGTCTTCCTCTATGTGGGACGATTCTCTCCGGATAAAGACACGGCGCTTTTGTTGCGGACCTGGATAAAAATCGGGGAACAGATGAAGGGCGCCTGGACGGGGGTGATGGTCGGGGATGGGCAAATGACGGATGTGGTGGAGACCTTTGTCCGGCACCACCCGCAGATACGGCGGGTACCTTTTGTCAAAAGGCCCGAGGAGCTGGCGGACTGGTATCGGGCGGCGGACCTCCTCGTTCACCCCGGCCGTTGGGAAACTTTCGGACTGGTTTTGTTGGAGGCGCAGGGATGCGGATTGCCGGTGGTTGGATTTCGAGGTGGCGCGATGGACGAGCAGGCGGCGGATTTGGATTCCTGGTCGTCCGAGCGGAGTTCGGCCGCTTTGGCGGAGGCAGTGGTCCGCAAAGCCAGGAAGTTGGAGGCGGCGGACCGAAAAAGGGCAGCTCGGTTTGTGGCGGATCGGTTTAGCTGGGAGAAAACCTTTGTCCGGCAAATGGAGGTGTATGAGCGCCGAAGTTGACTCGGGGGCGCTGTTTCGGGTTCGGTCTTACCGCCCGGAGGATCGGCCCGACATTCGCCGGATTTGTGCGGATACCGGATTTCTGGGAAGTCCGATTGATCCTGTTTTTGAGGATCGGGAGCTTTTTGCGGACTTCCTGACTGCTCCCTACACCGATGCCGAACCAGAGAACTGCTTTGTTCTGGAGGGACCATCCGGCACTGTTCAAGGCTACCTGACAGCCTCCCAGGATGCGCGGAAACGGCGAGCTTACCTGGCGAAACATTTCCCCCTTTGGCTGCTGCGGGCCCTTGGGGGAATCCTGGGCGGCTATCAGTCCCATAGCCGTAAATACCTGTGGTGGCTTTTTCTACGGGGTCCTCGTGAAACTCCGTCCGCCCCCAAGGATGCGGCCCATTTTCACATCAACTTAAGACCGGAGGCCAAGAGCGTGGAGGCGGCCCGGATGGTGGTGGATCGTTTTTTACAGGCCATGAGTGAGAAGGGGGTTCGCTGTGTGTATGCGCAGGTGGTCACCCGGGGTGATCGCCGGGGGGAACGGATGTTCGCCCGTTACGGCTTTCGCGTGACGGACCGGCGCCAGATAACCAAGTTTCAGGGCCATTCCAGCGAGACCGTCCAACTTTGCACCATCGTCAAGGATCTGGCGGAGTCCCCGCTTCTGTATGGCAAGGATCTGCACCGAGAAGGGGGGCGTAAATATGGCCGGGGGGATCGAAAGCTGCTTTTGTCGCTGCACGATTTTCATCCCGAAAGTCGCCAGGCGATCGGGAGTCAGCTGGAGTTCTGTCTGCAACGCTGCCCGGGTCACGCCTCGATCCTGGTAATTCCGGAATACCACCACGGAAAGTCCGTGGAATCCTGTCCGGCCAGTCTTCGCTCTTTGGAGGCTTGGCAGAAGGAGGGGCATGATCTGGCGATTCACGGGTATTTTCATGATCGGAAGGGCTTGCCGGGGGACTCTTGGTTCTGGACCAGGATTTACTCCAACCAAGAGGCCGAGTTCTACCGCCTGGAGCCGGCGGAGGCCGAATCCCGTATTGAACGGGCTTTGGCAATTTGGCGGCGCCAGGGCTGGGCCGCCAAAGGCTTCGTGGCACCAGGCTGGCTGATGGAGGCTTCCTTGGAGGCGATTCTCCGACAAAAAGGTTTTGCCTATACCTGTCGATTGACGGAGGTGTGCCATTTGGCCGATGGGCGGCGCGACCGGGCTTGGGCAGGAACCTACAGCCTTCGGTCCGCGTGGCGACGGAGTTTGGCGCGCCGCTGGCAACCCGTTTGGAAGGCCTTGTGGGCTGGGCAGCCCTTGGTTCGGCTCAGCCTTCATCCTTCCGATCTGAAGGTTTCTTTTGTCCGGCAGCAAATTGGGGAATTGCTCGAAGAGTTGTCCTCGCGGGGCTATCGGTCAGTCTCGTACGCCGAACATGTCCAAGTGTGATCTCCATCTGCATTCCCGCCACTCCGACCGGCCGTCGGAGTGGATCCTGCGCAAGGCGGGGGTGCCGGACAGCCTTTCCCGGCCAGCTCAGCTTTACGACCAACTGCGGAAACAAGGGTACGATTTTGTCACCCTGACCGACCACAATACCCTTGGATCGTTTCGGGAGTTGCGGGGGCAGGAGGGATTCTTTCCGGGGGTGGAGGTCACGACATATTTCCCTGAGGATCGCTGCAAGGTTCATCTTTTGGTCTGGAATCCCGAAGAGGTCCAGTTTGCCGCCATCGAAAAGCTGCGAACCAACATTTTGGAGCTGGCCTCATTTTTACGTCGGGAGCACATCGCCCATGCGGTGGCTCATCCGTTGATCAGCGTGGATGGCCGACTGACCCTGGATCACTTTGAAAAGCTTCTCCTGTTGTTTTCAGTTTTTGAAACTGCCAATGGATTGCGTTCGCAGGTGGCCCAGGACGTGACCAAGGTTTGCCTGGATGCCCTGACGCCGGAAAAAATTCAGGCCCTGGCTCGAAAACATGGAATCGAACCGACTGGCCAGGAGCCATGGAAAAAGGCCCAGATCGGCGGGTCGAACGACCATTGCGGACTGTATGCTGGGCGGGTGTGGACCGAAGTGGTGGGGGCTCGAGATCCGGCCTCGTTTTTACGGGGAGTCATGGAGGGGCGGGGGATCGTGCATGGTTCCGGCGGGGATCCGGCACGCTTCGTAAACGGACTGTTCCATATTCTTTTCGAGTTTCTCCGGGAAAAGGTGGGACACCGCGCCCCGCGGGGATCCGAGCTCCTTCTGCGGATCGTGAACCGTTTCTTGGCAGGGGAGAACCCGGTCGAGGTCAGCTTTCTGGACAAGGCGCGCTACGCCGTCGATATGGTTGCCAGTGGCCGCATTTTGGAATTTTGGAAAGCCCCCGAAGGGGGCTTGAGCAAAGAGCTGGCGAGCTACCTCAGCAGTTCGGACACGCGGAAGGTGTTGCAGCGCGTGTTGGAGGAGGAGAAAGAGCCGGAACGCCGCAGCTTCCGCCTGGCATCAAAGATCATTAATGATGTTGGCTTTCGGATTGTGACCCGATTTTTGGAGCGGGCCGGCAAGGGGGACGTGGTCGCCGGGCTGGAGCCGCTGGCGGGGGTAATTCCGCTGGGCTTGGCGACGGCACCTTATCTCTACTCCTTTCACTCCCTGCGGGTGAACCGCGAGCTCTGGGGGGAAGCGGCCCGGCGGTGCACCGGGCACTGTCCTCCGAATCTGGAAAACCGTCGAAAAGGATGGTGCACCGACACCCTCGAGGACGTGAACGGGGTGGCGCGCACAATCCGGACAATGGCGGCGGCAGGACGGAAACAGGGCGCGGACTTAAGCATCCTGACGAGTCGTCCGGATCTCGGGCCGGAAGAGGGTGTCATCAATTTTGCGCCCGTCGGGGTGTTTACGATTCCCGAGTACGAACTACAGAAACTCAGCTTTCCGCCCATTTTAGAGTTCCTGGACCATGTGGTCCGCCGGGGGTACACAGAGCTTATTCTTAGTACGCCAGGGCCAACGGGCTTGACTGGGCTCCTGGCCGCAAAGCTTCTCGGGTTGAGGGTTAGCGCCATTTACCACACGGATTTTCCGCAGTACGCACGATTTTTGAGCGAGGATGACCCCATGATGGAGGGGCTCGCCTGGAATTACATGCACTGGTTCTACAGTCAGATGGACCGGGTTTATGTAAACTCGCAAAAGTACCTCGATCGCTGGGTGGAGAGGGGGTTGGCCCGTGAAAAGTTAAGCATCTTGCCGCGTGGCCTGGAGACCGAGGTTTTTGACCTGCGCCACCGGAATCCTGATTTCTGGAAGCGCCGCGGGGCGCAGGGCCAAGTGGTCCTTTACGTTGGGCGGATTTCCAAGGAGAAGGAGTTGGATTTTCTTGCGCAGGTGGTCGAGAGAATGAAAGGGGATGCCGGGGTTACCTTCGCCTTTGTCGGGGACGGTCCCTTCCTGCCGGAGTTGAGGAAAAAGGTGTCGCGAGGAATCTTTACCGGGGCCTTGCACGGCGAAGAGTTGTCCCAGGCTTATGCCTCGGCGGATCTTTTTGTCTTCCCTAGCACGACCGATACCTATGGAAACGTTGTGATTGAGGCCCTGGCGTCCGGGTTGCCCGCCTTGGTCTCAGACCAGGGGGGGCCACGGGAACTCCTTCGCGATCCCGCCGACGGGGAGGTGGTTTCCGGGGGTGCAGAGGCCTGGGAAAACGCAATCCGGAGGGGGTTAGCCTCCCAGGGGGAGATGCAAGCCCGCGCTGCGAGGCGAAAACGAACGGTAACCGGGAGAGGTTGGGCCGATGCCTTTGCCAAATTCTGGGGGGATGGCCTTTTGTGAACAACTTCGCTGGCAAATAGTTTGACCAGACTCCATTTTACTTATTTTATCTTCAGATGGCCGAAGGAGTCCCTTTACCCCCAACACCGCCGAGGCCGCCCGGTGCTGCTGGACCCACCCCTTTGCCAAAGCCGCCAACTCCTCCCGGGGCTCCTTTAGGGAAACCTGCCGGGCTGACTCCGCCTTTACCCAAACCTCCCGGAAGCTCGTTGCCGGCGCCACCCCCACCCGGTCTTAAAAAGGAGACCATGCGCTTGGCTCCGCCGCCGAAGCCGGTGACACCGGGAGGGTCCGCCGCGCCAAGTGCCCCTTCCTTGCCCAAACCTCCTGGGCCTCCAATTCCTGTTCCCACGGGAGGGCCTCCTCCCGTGCCGGCCGCTCCCGTTATAGCCAAGCCGCCAGGCGACCTGAAAAAAGAGACCATGCGGATCTCGCTCCCGCCGCGCCCGGCGGCGCCGGGAGGTGCCAAACCTGCATCTTCCACGGTTGCCATTCCTGCTGCCACCAAGCCGCCGCTTCCCGGAGGGGCGGCGCCTGCGCCTAAAGCGGGAGCGCCCACGGCCGCACCGAAGACAGCCCCGAGGCCCGCCGCCGTCGCCCCTGGGGCAGTACGCACCGTGGTGGATACGGACAGCTCTGGCACAGCCTTGGCGATTGCCGCATTGATTGCCTCCCTGATTTCCTTTGGTGTTGTTTTGATGAGCTTTCTGCAGAAGTAGGAGGACCCTATGGCTGGCCATGCAACCGTCGTTCTGAATCAGGAAAATTTTGAAGCCACCGTCCTCAAGGCCTCTGTCCCGGTGTTGGTGGATTTTTGGGCGGAGTGGTGCGGCCCTTGTCGGATGATCTCCCCACTACTCGAACAAATCGCGCAGGACCATGCCGGCAAAGTGGTGGTGGGGAAGGTGAATGTGGATCAGGAGCAGGCGTTGGCCTCCAAGTACGGCATTCAGTCCATCCCGGCTTTTTTCATCTTCAAGAACGGGCAGGTGACAGACCAGTTTGTGGGTGCCCAGCATTCCCGGCAATCGATCGAAGCCAAGTTGGGCGTGGCTTAAAAAAGAGAGAACGCCAATTCAGCGCCGCCGGATTGGGCGGCGGAACGATCAGGCCGCTTGCGTGGTGAACGTGCAGCGGTACAGACCGGCCACCCGTTCCTCATCCCGCTTGATCTTGGCGCGGAGAATCTTTTCGAACATCTGGCGCTCGTAATCGCGGATGACCGGAAAGGCGTCCACACAGTCCTGGATGGCGGAGTTGAATTCCGTGATCCGGTGATTGCGGGTGGAGTTATCGAAGCTGTATTCAGACATGTAGCCATCTTCTTCCCGTAACTGGGCCAAACCACGGAACCGGGCTTCCCCCTCCAGCTTATCCAGCTTGTGCTCGTAGCGGGCGGTTTCGGCTTTGTAGATGTTGAGGAGGATTTTTTCGGGAGCCAGGGAACCGAAACTTTCCTTCACGGCTTCCAAAATCTGCATGCTGAATTGGGGATAGCGGCTGGGGAAGAACTCCCGGGCCCCGTCGGTGAGCCGGTAGGCCTTTTCGGGGCGGCCCATGCCCTTCGGGCGACGCCAGGTGTCCAAATAGCCCTCCCGTTCCAGGCCGATGCAGTGCTGCTTGATGCCCATATAGGACAGGCCGACCCGTTGGCAGAGCTCACTGACGGAGAGGCCTTGGCTGCGCTTGATCTCGCGAAGGATCGCGAGTTTGGGGTTGTGGTTGTTCTTGGTGTGCAGCCTTGTCTTCATTCCGAGGAACTAAAATTTCAACCAAGAATGCACCGCGAAGCAACCTTTGATTTAAAAATATTCACTAGCCCTAACGGGACTCGAACCCGTGCACCGGCCTTGAGAGGGCCGTGTCCTAACCAGCTAGACGATAGGGCCGTGGAACCGGAAAGAATACTATCTGGGGAGCTCCGGGGCAATCCCCAAGGGCCACGGTTCATTCCACGGTGACGGATTTGGCCAGGTTGCGTGGTTTATCGACGTCCCGCCCCAAGGCAACGGCCGTGTGGTAGGAGAAAAGCTGCAGGGGAATCACGTTGAGAATCGGCTGGATGAGCTCGTGGGTGCGCGGAACCGTGAAAACCGCGTCCGCCAACCCGGCAACCTTGGCGTCCCCTTCATGGGCCACCACCAGAACCGGGCCTCCCCGGGCCTTGATCTCCTGGAGGCTGCCCAAGTTCTTGTCGTAAACGCCGTCGTGGGTGGCGATCAGGACGGTCGGGGTTTCCTTGTCGATCAGGGCGATCACGCCGTGCTTCAACTCCGCGCTCGGGTAGCCCTCGGCATGCACGTAGGTGATCTCCTTCATTTTGAGGGCGCCCTCCAGCGCGATGGGGAAGTTGGCTAAGCGACCCAGAAAAAGCATGGAGCGGGCCTTGGAGTATTTTTCAGCCACGCGGCGGATCTCTTCCGAGCGCTGGAGCACCGCCTGAATGTGTTCCGGAAGTTTTTCCAGGGCGGTGAGGATTTCACGACCATGGGCGGCGGAAAGGGCGTGGATTCGGCCCAGCAGGAGCCCGAGCAGGGTGAAGATCACCACCTGCGAGGTGAAGGATTTGGTCGCGGCCACGCCAATCTCCGGCCCGGCATGCATGTAAACCCCTCCATCGCTTTCACGGGCAATGGTGCTGGAAACGTTATTGCAGATTCCCAGGCAGCGGAATCCGCGCCGCTTGGCTTCCCGCAGGGCGCCGAGCGTGTCGGCCGTTTCTCCGGATTGGCTGACTGCGAAAAAAAGTGTCTTTTCGTGAACGGGGGAATCTCCGTAACGAAATTCGCTGGCGTGCTGGGTGTCGACGGGAATCTTGGCCAGGGTTTCGATCAGGTACTTGCCCACCATTCCGGAATGCAGGGCCGTGCCGCAGCCGAGCACAAAAATCCTTTCCACCCCCCGCAGATCCTCCGCAGAAAGATTGAGGCCGCCCAATTTGGCGGTGGCCTCGTCCAGGTCGATACGACCCCGGAAGGCGTTCCGCACGGTTTCCGGTTGTTCAAAAATTTCCTTGAGCATGAAATGGGGATGCTTGCCTTTGTCGCTCGCGGCCATGCCCCCCTCAATTTCCTCCACATGAATTGCCTTCTGCCCAAGTGGGGATGCGACGTCAAAACGGTCGGCATGCAGGGCCACCACTTCCTGGTCCTGCAAGATCACCACGCGGTTTGTGTAGGGAGCAAGGGCTTGGGTGTCGCTGGCGAGAAAGTTCTCCCCATGGCCCACCCCGATCACCAGCGGGCTCCCGCGTCGGGCCCCCACCACCAAGCCAGGCAGGTCGGAGTGAATGACGGCGATGCCGAGCGTTCCCTGAATCTGTTTCAAAGCCTTGCGAACGGCCTCGACCAATCTCTTTTCGCCCTGCTCCTTGCTCTCCTGGAAAGTTTCGCCGAGGAGGTGGGCCAGAATCTCGGTGTCCGTATCGGAGGCAAACTGGTGACCGGCTTTCACCATCTTTTCTTTCAACTCGAGATAGTTTTCGATGACCCCGTTATGA
Source organism: uncultured Akkermansia sp. (assembly GCA_964635945.1). Lineage (GTDB taxonomy): Bacteria > Verrucomicrobiota > Verrucomicrobiia > Methylacidiphilales > Verrucolacustridaceae > Verrucolacustris. Next base: position 29,362 of record CAZWQT010000011.1, read on the forward strand.
ACGAGGGCAAGTTTGCCGGAGGAGTCAAGGTGAGGGTGGGCATTGAGGTCGGTGGGAGCCCCGTGGGTGGCCCAACGGGTGTGACTGATTCCGGAATGCCCCTCCACCGGTTTGGCCCGACAGGCCTTGGCCAACTCCTCGATCCGGCCGCTCTTTTTTCGGACCTCGATGCCTTTGCCGTTCAGGATCGCCAACCCGGCGGAATCATAACCCCGGTACTCCAGCCTCCCCAGGGCATCAAGGAGGATGGGTTGGGCGTCTCGCGGACCCACATAGGCGACAATTCCGCACATCGTGCACTTGTTCTACATTTTTACGTAGATAGGGTCAATGTATGAGCCCGGCAGCGAGTTCTGGTCCAGATCAGGTCATTACGGTCATTTTGGGAGGAGGTGAGGGGAGTCGCCTCTTTCCGCTGACCCGCGACCGTGCCAAACCAGCCGTCCCCATCGGGGGCAAGTATCGCCTCGTCGATATCCCCATCAGCCTCAGTCTGAACTCAGGCATTAAACGTATTTTTCTTCTTACCCAGTATCTTAGCTCCTCCCTGCATCGCCACGTCCAGCAGAGCTACCGGTTTGATGACTTCATTCCCCGCGGCTTCATCGAGATCGTGGCCGCACAAAAAACCCGGGAGGCCACCAACTGGTTTCAAGGCACGGCTGATGCCGTCCGGCAGGGGCTGATCCATTTTGACAATCACCCCCACGAGCACGTCCTCATTCTTTCCGGAGACCAACTCTACCGGATGGACTTCCGCCAGATGCTCGAACGCCACAACTCCTCCGGGGCGGATATCACCATCGCCGCTTTGCCGGTGGACCGCGAAAGCGCCCCGCGTTTGGGGCTCCTTCGGGTGGATGCACAGCACCGCGTCACGGAGTTCGTTGAGAAACCCAAGGACCCCAAGATCCTCGACGCCCTCGCCGGAGCCTCCGGGCTTCCGGCGGATCGGCCCTTTTTGGCTTCGATGGGGATTTATATTTTCCGGCGAGAGGTGCTGCGCGACTGCCTTGCCCAAAACCCGGGGGATGACTTTGGCAAAAACGTCCTGCCGGCGGCGATCCGGGACAGGAAGGTTTCCGCTTACCTTTATGACGGCTACTGGGAAGATATCGGCACGATCGGCTCTTTTTACCGGGCCAATCTCGACCTGCTGGCCCCTGTGCCAAAATTTGATTTCGGGCTGAATGCCGCCCCGGTCTACACCCGCGCCAGGTTTCTCCCGGGCTCCGTGGTCGAAAATAGTCAGGTGATCCGCGCGATTATTTCCGATGGCTGCATGATTTTGCGGAGCGTGTTGGATGACGCTGTTGTCGGGATCCGGCAGCGGATCGGATCGGAGTGTAAGATCCGTCGCTCGATCCTCATGGGCGCGGACTTCTTCGAGACTCCCGCCCAGCGGCAGGAAAACGCTTTGGCCAACCGACCGGATGTGGGGATAGGCGGCGGGAGCGTGATTGAGGATGCGATCGTGGATAAAAATGTTCGCATCGGCCGGCGGGTGACCATCCGAGCCGCCGGCAAGCCGCCGGAAATGGACGGCCCCAATTTTTATGTCCGTGATGGCATTATTATCATCCCCAAGGGGGCCACGATTCCTGACGGCACGGTGATCTAGGAATTTTTAAAAACGGTTGTGTTTTCGCGCCGGGCGCGGGATGATTTCATGAAATCAGCGGGCGTGATGTAATGGTAGCCTGCGAGCTTCCCAAGCTTGATGCGAGGGTTCGATTCCCTCCGCCCGCATAAGCCTATTAAAGTTCAAGTTTGACCT
>CAZWQT010000012.1:0-20790 GCA_964635945.1 uncultured Akkermansia sp.
CTTTGAGCGGGATGGCGCGTTTGACGCCGGCTTCCTTGGCGGCGGCTTGGGCGGCCTCGAGCTTTTCAGCGGGGCCGGAGAGGACGACCTGGCCGCCTCCGTTGAGGTTAGCGACTTCCCAACCGGCGGTAGCGGCGACCTGGGCGGCAAGCGCTTCGTCCGCACCGAGCAGGGCGAGCATCGCGCCTTTGCGGTGGGCGCAGGCTTCGTCCATGAGGACACCCCGGCGGGCGACGAGGCGGAGGCCGTCTTCGATGGAGAAGGTTCCGCCGGCGGCATGGGCGGTGAATTCGCCAAGCGAGAGGCCGGCGGTGGCGACAAAGGTGAAGTCCGGTTTCTTTTCCTTGAGGACGGCAAGGAGGGCGAGGCCGTGGAGGTAGAGGGCGGGCTGGCAGTAGGTGGTGCGGGTAAGGGTCTCTTCCGGACCGGACTGGAGGACTGAGGAGAAGTCAGCCGGCAGAATGCCGGAGCCGAGATCTAGGATCTTGCGGGCGCCAGGGGAGGCTTCCTTGAGGTCGGTCCCCATCCCGACCCGTTGGGCCCCCTGGCCGGAAAAAAGAAGTGCAAACTTAGACATAAGAGTTTTTATAGATCATTGAATGGCAGTCGGATAGACAAAACACAGGGGGGGGTTGAAAATATGCTTAAATGTGTAGTATATGGGCATGAATAAGATTTTTTTGGGTTTGTGTATGGCAATGTTAGGAATAGTAAAATTGGACGCCGCCACTTACCAAATCGCCAGTAATTTGGACAATTCCTTTGGTAGTCCTCCCAACTTTTCTACCACGGTGGAGGCTCCTTATGTTGGCGAATTGGTTCTCTCTTATGATGCCGCCAGTCCCTTGGTGAACGGAAGCTACGCTTGGAATTCTCTAAGCAACTTGCAGCTTAGCGTGGTTTTCCCGACTGCTGTGGGCGGGAACCCCGTCACCTTCAATCAGTCCCATCTCGATTTCAATTCGGCAGGAATTTATGTCCAAGTGGTGGACGGGAATTTCTTTTTTACGAATTCGGGCAGCAGCGGCAGTGGAACGTCCTTGTCGGGCAATACCTGGGGCGGTGCAGCTAATTTCATTAATGGTAACTATCTTTTCACCACCCAACCTCTGGACAATGTGACCCGGATGGGTTTTGGTGGTTACGTTGTGGAGTACAACGCTCTCTATCAACTCGTGGATATCAGCACGGCTTCGACCGGCATTCCTGCCGGTGACCCAGGATACTCTTCGGGGACGGTTATCTACATGGGGAACTACGGAAATCCCACCAGCAATGTGGCTGTTCCGGAGCCTTCGGCTTTTTCGCTGCTCGCGGTTGGCTTAGGGGGGCTGGCAATCCTTCGGCGCAGGCGGAAGTAAAAACTCGGCCATGCGGAAACGCTTCATCGCTGTTTTCGCCGTCGCTCTGTCTGCGGCGAATTTGGTCCGTGCCGAAAACATTGCGGTAGGGACGCTGATTGATGATACGGGGTTCTATTTTAATTCCTTTGGGAATCAATACACCTTGGGAACGACCCGGGGGGCTAATTTTGCAGGGTCTCGCAGCGTGACGTGGCAAGGCGTGAGCATGAGCAATGTGTCCGGAGCCAACGGGATCAGTTGGTCCGGGGCAACAGCTTCTTTGGTCAAATACGATTACTCATCCTCAATCTATGCTGGCATGCCTGGCACATCTGCGGACGCAAACGATCTGACCAATTCAGGAATTCACGGGAACGGCACCTCGATTACGATTTCGGCCGTTGCCGGGCAGAGGTACATAATCGATCTGCTTTTCGCCAACAACTTCAGTGGAAGCGGCGCCGGTTACTATCCCTATCGCACGATGGATGTGAGGGTGGGGGGATTGTTATACGCGGACGACCTCACCCTCCATGGAACAGATTCACCTGACCGCCGGCCACTGGTCTATCGGTTTGAGGTCACGCCCGCCACAAGTTCCATCAACATCGTGCTCAATACTGGTGCCCCTGTTTCAGGGTCTCAGACAGATACCAATCCGTATGTGAATGCCATTATGGTAACGGTTCCGGAGCCGTCGGCGTTTTCGTTGCTGGTCTTTGGTTTTGGCGGGGTGATGGCTTTGCGCCGTGTCCGACGCAAAGCGGATTAGGCTTAAGGATTAGGTTGGGCAGTATCGATGATCCCGCCTCGTTCGGGTTAAAAATTTTCTTTGTTCGATGAGGCGGCCTCGGAGAGGCCGCCCTACCGAACCTTTCAATTTTAAGATTTAAACGAGGCGCGCTCAGCGAGCGCGCCCCACCAAAATGACAAGCCTTCAAGCTTCCAAAACGGAGCGAAGTTTGGCGTAGACGGCGGGGAGGTCGCCGGGGTGGATGCGGGTGGCGCTGACGGTGGTGAGGAAATTACCGTCGTTGGGCCAGCGGGGCACGACATGGACGTGGAGATGTCTGGGGACGCCGGCGCCAGCGGCGGTGCCGAGGTTGAGGCCGATATTAAACCCCTCGGGCTTCATGGCTTTGCGGAGGGCATCGGTCATCCGGTTGACGAGGGTCCAGAGATCGGCGGACTCCTGGGCGGAGAGGGAGGCGAGGTCGTCCACCTCGCGGTAGGGGCAGACCATCAGGTGGCCGAGGTTGTAGGGAAAGCGATTGAGAACGGCGAAGGAGGCCTTGGTACGGGCGAGGATGAAGTCGGCGGCATCGTCGGTGGAGCTGGCCAAGCGTTGGAAAAGATCTTCACCGGGTTTTTCCTCGCCGGTGACATAGCGGTTGCGCCACGGGGCCCAGAGGTGTTCCATGCCCTTACGATGGCTCCCGCTGCGAAACAGGGCAAACCGCAACACCTCCTCGTCGGCGGAGGGGATGAGCCGGAGGTTTCGCGCCGGGCACGGGAGCTGTTCCAGGAGTGGGCGCCGGAAGACCCGATGAACGCGGAGAAGGTAGACGGCCGGGTGGAGACGGTGGATGCGGCCCTGCAGGCGATCGCCAAGACGCGGGAGGGGCTGGAGACCCTGCCCTTCATGGGCGGGCGGAAGCTGGTTTGGCTGACCGACGCGACCTTTCTGGGCGACAACCCGGCGGGCCGGAGCGAAGCGGTGCTGGACGCGCTCAAGTCGCTCCAGGAGCTGATGGAGAAGATTCCGGCGGAGGAGGCGCAACTGCTGGTGTCGGCACCGGGGGTCGACAAGCGGCGCTCGTTTTTCCGGCATTTTGAAAAGCTGGGACAAGTGGAGGTGTTCGATCCGCCTGACCTGCGGCGGGGCCGGGACCGGGGGGAGTGGATGGATGAAATTGCCGAACGGGTGAGAAAGGCGGGGCTGACGCCCGGACCGGGAGCGGTGGAGTTGCTGGTGGAGATTGTGGGCTCCGACGGCCGTGCGTTGGAGCGGGAGATTGAAAAATTGCGGCTGTACCTGAAGCCGGAGACCAAAGTGACCGAGCAGGCGGTGCGGGAGGTGGGCGCGGGACGGAGGGAGATCGAGGTGTGGGATTGGTGCGACGCGGTGGTGGCGGGGCGGAGCGGACCGGCACGGGTGGGGCTGCGGCGGCTACTGGATCAGGGGGAGAGCGAGGTGGGGCTGGTGATGATTCTAGCCTCAAGCCTGCGGTTGGCGGCCTTGGGGCGGGCGCTGCAGGAGGCGCGGCTATTGCGGGTGCCGCCGCCGGGCAGCTATGGGCAGGCGAGCCTGGATCCGGGAGCGGAGTCGGTCTTGCCGCGGAATGCCAAGGGGGAGAAGCCCAACCTCTGGAGGTTGGGCAAGGTGACCGCGCTGTGTGCCCATCGTCCGGTGACTGGGGTGCGGCGGGCCCTGGAACGGCTCCATGAACTGCAGATCGAGCTGATTTCGGGGGTGGACCGCAGCCGCGCCCTCGAGGAAGGCATCCTGAGGCTCTGTTTGGATTAATTCCGCAGTCCGGCTAGGTTGGGATCATGCTGTTTAACGAGTTTGGGGAAAATCGGCTCGCCGAATGGTTCCGCGGTCTGACCATGACGGCGCGGATCCAAATCGTGCTTTTTTCCCTTCTCGGAATTCTTCTGGCGATCGGGGCCGGCATCGCCCTGATCGAGCAGCCGGCCATCCTGCTCCCCAGCGTGGGGCCTGACGCCAAACCGGTGGCGGGGGAGCCGACCAACCGTCCCGCCGCCCCGAATGAGGCGAAAATGTGGCGTCGGGCGGAAGGGCTGATGGCGGAGGGTGGAGGGGCCGCCATGAGCGTGGAAAGCAAGGGGGAGATTGAGGCGATGCGGAAACTCGTCACCTTGAAGCCGGACGATGCCGACAGTTGGGACCGGTTGGGCAAAAGCCTCTACCTGGCAGGCGTGTATGACGAGGCGGTCAAAACTTTCCGCAAGGCGCTGGAGCTTGCCCCGGGGAATAAGGAAACCTTGGCCAATCTGGGCGTAACGCTGAAGACCAAGGGAGAGATGACGGAGTACGAAAAGGTGGTGGATGAATTATCGAAGGTGGATGCCGACATGGCGCGCGACCTGATGAGTTTCTCTCCCAAGAAGTCGCCCACAGCCATGGTCAACCAGCCCGCTGCGGGGACTGCCCCCTCTGCACCGGTTGCCACGACCAATCCTGCGATCCCGGCTTCCATCCCCGGGGCCCGGGTGAAAGTCTCCGACCAGCAACGGGGCGAGATCGATGCACTGCGCAAACTGGTCGCCATGGATGAAAAGGACGCGGATAGCTGGGATCGCCTTGGCAAATCCCTGTTCCTGGTGGCTGATTACGATGAGGCCGTGAAGTGCTTCCACAAATCCCTGACCCTGAAGCCGGGGGTGGAGGAGGTGCTGGCCAATCTTGGCGTCACGTTGAAAACCAAGGGCGACCTGGCTCAATACCAGCAGGTGTTGGATCAGCTGACCGCCCTAAATCCCAAAATGGGCGAGGAGCTGAAGAATTTCGCGGCGCCTATCCCGCCGCCGCAGCCTTAACCGGTTATTTCCTCCACCACGACGACATCGTCGGGGTGAATTTTGGCATAAACCTTGTCGCCCCGGTGAATCACCTGCTGGTCCGTGCCAAAGTTCGGCACGAGGGAGTGAAGGCGGATCTGATTTTCGCCGCCAGGCTCCAAGCCGAGAATCAGGGAGTCGGACGGTCCCTTGAAAATCTCCTCCAAGACCGTGGCGGTGTAGCAGTTCTCTCCCTGGAGAGGTTGGTGCTGGAGTTGGATTTTTTCCGGACGGATGGAGATCAGAATTTCCTTGGCCGCCGGGGCGAGGTGGGCGGCGGGCAAACGCAATTCATGGCGGCCTCCGAGTTTTAGGGTGACGAATTCGTGGTTTCGGTTGACCACGGTGCAGGGGAAGAGATTGGTTTCCCCGATGAAGGTGGCGACAAATTGGGTTTTTGGGTGGTAGTACAGGTCGTCCACGGTCCCCAACTGCTCGATCTTCCCCTTGTTCATCAGGGCGATCCGGTCGGACATCACAAGGGCCTCTTCCTGGTCGTGGGTGACAAAGACAAAAGTGATGCCGAGCTTGGTTTGCAGGTTCTTCAGCTCGATCTGCATGTTCTGGCGCAGTTTGGCGTCAAGGGCGGAGAGGGGTTCGTCCAGGAGCAGGACTTTGGGACGGCAAACGAGGGCACGCGCAAGGGCGACGCGCTGGCGCTGGCCGCCGGATAGCTGATCCGGTTTGCGGGCTTCCAGGCCCGAGAGGGAAACAAGCTCCAGCGCCTCCAGCATCCGGCGTTTCCGTTCGGAGGCCTCCACTTTCTGCATTTCCAGACCGAACTCGATATTGTCGCCCACGGTGAGATGGGGGAAGAGGGCATAGCTTTGAAAAACCTGATTCACGTTCCGCCGATAAGGCGGCAGGCCGGTCACCTCATGGCCGTCGATGAAGACCTGACCGGTGGTGGGAGTGTCGAGGCCGGAGATCATCCGGAGAGCGGTGGTCTTGCCGCAGCCGGAAGGGCCGAGCAGGGTGAGGAACTCGCCGCCTTGGATTTCCAGACTGACGTGGTCGAGGGCGCGGAAAATCGGGTCTTGGCCGGGCTTGGGAGAGGGGTGCGGGAAGCTTTTGCAGACATCCCGGAGTTCGACCATCGCACTCAAAGGAATGGCTCCGTCCGTTGACCAGACACCAGCATCACGAATAGTGGCGATGGGGGCGCGGCAGGGTCAACTTTCTTTGCCCTAGTTCAGACCTTGAGGAGCTCAGCTTCCTTGCCGGACACCAGCGCGTCGATCTTGCCCACGTACTGGTCGGTGAGTTTCTGAATTTCCTTTTCCCCCAGGGAGAGTTCGTCCTCGGTGATCTTGCCGTCCTTCTGTTCCTTTTTAAGGGCCTCAAGCCCGTGACGGCGCTCGTGCCGGATGGCGACGCGACCGTCTTCGGCGAGTTTCCCGACCAGCTTGATCAGGTCGCGGCGACGCTCCTCGGATAACTGGGGAATCGGCAGGCGGATCAGCTTGCCGTCCACCTGCGGGGTGATGCCGAGTTGGGACTCCTCCAAGGCCTTCCGGACGGGGTCGACGGTGGCGGCATCCCAAGGCTGAACAAGAAGGAGGCGCGGTTCCGGCGCGGTGATTCCGGCGAGCTCCTTCAACCGCATGGAAGTGCCGTAAGCCTCCACGCGGAGGTTTTCCACCAATTGCGGGGAGGCCTTGCCGGTGCGGACGCCTTGGAAATCCTCCTCCACCTTGCGGAGGGTCTTTTCCATCTTTTCCTCGGTTTCGAGGAGGATTTCGTCGGACGGCATAAGGAAGAGCCGGGAAGGGATCGCGGAGGGCGATCGCAGGCCCGCTTACTCCTTCGACTTGCCTTCGCCGGGGCGGTACTCCTCCTCGGCTTTTTCGAAGGCGGCTTCCATGCCACCCAGGAAGTCGGTTCCCTTGGATGAGTCCTCCAGGGAGGCGCGCTCCTTTTCAAATTCCGCATCCGAATAGGAGGCGGCTTTGATGGAGAGGCCGATCCGGCGCTCCGCCTTGTTCAGACGGATGACGCGGGCTTCGATTTCCTGACCCGGCTTGAGAACGTCCTTCACCTTCGCCACGCGCTCCTCGGAGATCTGGGAGATGTGGACGAGACCATCGAGGTCGCCCTCGAGGGCAATGAAGGCGCCGAAACTGGCGACCTTGCTGACGCTGCCCTTGACCTTCTGGCCGATCTTGAAGCGGTCCTCGACGCTCTTCCAGGGATCCTCGGCGAGCTGCTTCAGGCCGAGCGAGATCCGCTGGTTGGCCTTGTCGATGCCGAGCACCTGCGCCTCGACGTTGTCACCCTTCTTGACGACTTCCGACGCATGGGCCGGCTTGCGGGTCCAGGACATGTCGGACACGTGGATCATGCCATCGATGCCTTCCTCCAGCTCCACAAAGGCGCCGTAGGCGGTCGTGTTGCGGACCACGCCCTTGACCGGACGGCCCACCGGGTAGCGGAGGTGGATTTCATCCCACGGGTTCGGCTCGAGGTGCCGGACGGAAAGGGAAAGTTTCTGCTCGTCCTTGCTGACGCTGATGACGATGGCCTCGATTTCCTGGCCTTCCTGGAGAACGTCGCTGGGCCGGGCAATGCGCCGGGTCCAGGAAAGCTCCGAGACGTGGACGAGGCCCTCGACGCCGGGCTCCAGTTGCACAAAGGCGCCGTAAGGGACGAGGCTGGTGACCTTGCCGCGGACCTTGAGATTGACCGGATACTTTTCGGCGATCTTATCCCAAGGGTTTTCGCTGAGCTGTTTCAGGCCGAGGGAGACGCGCAGGCGCTCCTTGTCGATCTCGAGCACGAGCACCTGAAGTTCCTGGCCGACCTGCAGGAGGTCGGACGGATGGGCGAGGCGACCCCAGGTCATGTCGGTGACGTGGAGCAGGCCGTCGAGACCATCGAGGTCGAGGAAGGCGCCGAATTCGGTGAGATTCTTGACGCGGCCCTTCACTTTGGCGCCCTTTTCGAGGTGGGAGAGAAGTTTGGCCCGTTTTTCGTTGCGCTCCTCCTCAATGAGCTCGCGGCGGGAGAGGACGACGTTCTTGCGGTCCTCGTTCAGTTTGACGATCCGGCACTCAATTTCCTGTCCGACAAACTCGCGGAGATTCTTCGGCGGGTTGATGTCGATCTGGGAGGAGGGAAGAAAGGCTTCCACGCCCACGTCCACCATGAGACCGCCCTTGACCACGCCTTTGACGTAGCCTTTGACGGTCTGGTTGGCCTCGCTGAGCTTGACGATTTTTTCCCAATTCTGCTTCTGGGCCGCCTTCTGGCGGGACAGCACGACAAGACCGTCCTCGTTTTCCAGCCGTTCGAGGAGAACCTCGATTTCGCGGCCGATGGAGAGGTCGTCGGCCGGGCTGAATTCATCGACGTCGATGGCGCCTTCGGATTTGTAGCCGATATCCACCATCACCTCGCGGGGACGGCGTTCAATGATGCGACCCCGGACGATGGAGCCCTCACGGAAATTCTGCATCGACTGGGAGAGAAGAGTTTCGAAATTGGTCATATGGTTGGTTTTTTCTGGGTTAGGTCCGGAAGCGGGGAGTCGGTCCCGGATGGGGGGCGGCTCCTTGGCCGCCGTATTCTGCTATGCGGTTAAGGGTTCATTCTCATGTCCCCCGGATGGATCCGGGTGGAAAGACACAAGGGGGAAATCCTAACCTTCCGGTCGGAGCGGGCAAGAACGGTTTCCGAAGCCTTCAGAAGGTAGCCGATGCCGCTTGGCCTCCTTCCTCGGGGGCGGCGAAGGCTGCCGATCCCTGGGGAAGTGCCAAAGCCAGTCGCTGGATGTCCGCCCAGGGGCAATCGGTGGTCCGGGCCGGCCTGGCTGCTTGGGCAAAACTTGAGGAAGAGGAAAAGGCCACGCCCCGCGAACGGGCCGTTCTGGTCACGGGCGTGGAGGGGGCTTGGCCCGGCTGGTTGAATGGGCGAAGTCCCGGGGAAATCGCCCAGGAGTGGAGAACCCGGCCGCCCCTCTGGTTGCTGGCAGGGCTGCCGAATCTGCCCGCGGCGCAGCTGGCCATCGAAATCACCGCCCGCGGTCCGGTGGAGAGCCGGCGGGGGAGGTCTGAGGATGATCTCGCCTCTTGCTCCCTCCTGGAGCGCTGGGGGCGGCGCGGGATCCGCCGGATTCTCTGGGTGCGGTGGAACGGGGATCAGGCCTGCGCGGAGGTATGGGCCCGATGAAAAGTGCGGCAGATTATGGAGAGATCGTGCGGAAGGCGGTGGCCGAGACGTTACGGCGGAAAGAGCCGGTGCTTGACGGGCAGCGGCTGACGGCGGATCTGGGGGCGGAGAGCATCGACCGGATCGACCTGACCTTCCGGCTGGAGGAAGCGGTCCAAAAAGCGCTGGATGAAAAGATTCTTTTTGCCGAGCCCGAGCCGACCCTGGCGGAGCTGGCCATCCGGCTGAAACGAATGGTGGAGGGCGCATGAAGCGTAAGGTGGTGGTCACCGGAGTCGGCGCGGTGACCGGCTATGGATTGGGAGCGGGGCCTTTGTGGGAGGGACTGACCTCCGGAATTACCTCCGTGAGCCCCTTGGCTTGGTCCGGATGGGAAGCGGCTCCCGTTCAGGTAGCGGCCCAGGTGAGGGATAAAATTCCAGGACCGGGTTGGCGAAATTTACGGATGGCACATCTGGCCATTCAGGAAGCCTTGGCCGGCGGGAGACCGGGAGGGGAGGGAGGTTTGGCGGCCGCGATTGGTTGGCCCGGGCCGGAAGAAGGACTGGGGGGCGATCCGCTGGAAATTTTAGCCAAGGAGTTTTCTTTGGCGGGACCGTGGGAGGAGAGTTTGGCGGCCTGTGCGGCGTCCACGCAGGTCATCGGCGAGGCCTTCCGATTGGTGCGCGACGGGGAGGCGGATTGGATGGTGGCGGGAGGGTCCGACGGGCGTGTTCATCCCGGGGGTCTGCTGGGTTATGACCGCTTGGGGGCCTTGGCGCGGGGATTTCGCGATCAACCAGCGGCGGCGTGCCGGCCTTTTGGCAAAGGGAGGACGGGTTTCGTGGTCGGAGAAGGCGCGGCCTTTTTGATCTTGGAGGAAAAAGGATGTGCGCAGAAACGGGGGGCCAAGATTTATGCGGAAATTGGCGGTGCGGCCGAGGGTTGTGACGCGTTCCGCATCACCGATCCCGGCGAGGATGGGGCTGAGGCGGCCTTTTGTGTGGAGTCTTGCCTACAGGATGCGGGGGTGAAGGCAGAGGAGGTGGATGCGGTGGTCAGTCATGGAACCGGAACCCCGGCCAACGATCGGGCGGAGGCCAAAGCCCTGCGGTCGGTCTTTGGAGACCGGCAACCTTGGGTGAACGCGCCGAAATCCCGGGTGGGCCATCTCTCCATGGCCTGCGGGGCGGTCGAATCCGTAATTGCTGTGCTCGCCCTCCGGGAGGATTTTTTTCCCGGCACGGAGGCGGAGGGATGGGAACAGGATCCGGATTGTCCGTTGAAGGTGGCTCCGCCCCAGGGACAGCGGGGGATTTGTACCGTGGTCAAACCCTCCTTTGGGTTTGGTGGGCAAAATGCCTGTCTCTTGTTCCGCCGCACCTAGGCTTTGCGGTTGGATTCCCCCAAGGGGTGCGATATTTTTAACGCCCATGCCGACCTACGAATATGTCTGCGAGAAGTGCGGGTCCCATCTGGACATTTTTCAGTCGATGAAGGACGCCCCACTGAAAACCTGTCCGAAAGACAAGTGTCCGAAGAAGGTCTGGGGAAAGGGAAAAATCCAGCGACAGCTCGGCACCGGGGCCGGATTTATTTTTAAAGGCAGCGGCTTTTACATCACCGACTATCGCAGCGCCGGCTACAAGAAGGCAGCCAAGGAGGCCACGAGCGGAGGGGAGAAAAAGTCGTCCGACTCCTCCGGGGGCGGAAAAACCAAAAGCGGAGAGGGCAAGTCGTCCAAATCGTCGTGACCCTGCGGGGTTTGGGAATCGTGCTGGGGTGGTGTGCCTGGGCGGGCTGGGCCGGCGCCGCCACGGAGACGGCGAAGGGAAAATCGGTCCATGTCCGGATCGAGGCGGAGGATCGTCTCCAGGCGGCGCAGGTGGCCAGGGCTTCGGCGGCTGCGGCGGATCTTTTTGATGAACTCACCCAGACACAACTCCCCAAGCCGCTGGAGATTCGCGGACGGTTGGTCGCGGGCGGGCCGGCGGTGCCGGAGCCTCAATGGGAGTCGGCCCGACGGGTGCGGTTGGGAGCCGATCCGGCGGCGGAGGATTTTGTGGCCGCGTGGGTGTCGGCGGTGGTGACGGCGAGGATTGGGGCGGCCGCGGGCAGTCGCGAGGGGCAGGGCTCGTATCGGTGGTTGGCCGAGGGATGTACGGGCAAAGCTTCTCCGGGGGAGGAGGGATTAAGGGATCGGGTGGCGGCGCGGGCGGCGGAGCTGGCCGATGCTTCCCTCGCGCGGATCCAAGCCTGGCCTTTGGAGGGCTCCCTTGGCGGAGACCGGATCACGCGGGAACTTCGGCGGCTGTTGGCGGCGCGTCTGGTCTCCCGCGCGGTGGCGGCGGAACATCGGGTCCGGTTGCAGGAGTGGGTGGCGGTGGGATGTCCAGGGATGTTTTGGCCGGTGACGCCGGAGGTGGAGGGGGCGTGGAAGCGAAGTCTCGGTCTGCCGGATCGGCGGACGGGGACCTCGCCGCAGACCCCGGAACAGACGGCGGGGCGGTTGCGGGAGTTGGCGGTGGAGTTGGCGCAGAGCGGGGTGCGGGGAAACAAGGGAGCGGACCAGATTGCGGCCGAGCTGATGAAGCTGGAGGCCACGGCGGATCCCTTTCTCCGCCCCGCGATCTTCCGCTACCGTCAGGCGATGACCCTGGGTTCCGAGGAGGAGGATGGAAATGGAAGCAAGGAGAGGGAGGCCGCCCTGCGGGATGCGGACCAGGCCGTGGAGCGATGGCGGCGCTGGCGGGTGCAGGCGGACAAGCTGTTGGACTGGTATGAGCTGAACGAACCGGATCTCCGCCTGGGCCCGGCGTTGCGTCAGTGGGAAGAGAGTCTCCCGAAGCCGGGAAAGGATGGGCGACCGACGGGATTCGAACCCGCGACAGCCAGAACCACAATCTGGAGTTCTACCAACTGAACTACGGCCGCCATCAATGAGCCCTGACAAGATACCCGCCCCGTGGGGGGGAGCCAAGCCCGCCGGAACCCCGGTGATCGCCATCACCGGGACGATCGCCGCCGGCAAAAGCACCCTTGGAACAATTCTTGCCGAGAAGGGTTGGAAGGTGATCGATGCCGACGAGATCGTCCACCGCCTGTATCAGCAGGGTGCGGAAGGCTATCGGAAACTGGTTGACGCCCTGGGGAGCTCGATTTTATCGTCTTCGAAAGACTTGGACCGCGGGTTGTTGGCCGCGGCGATGATCCGGGATCCTTCCGTAACCGCCACCGTCAACCGCCTCATCCATCCGATCGTTCGCGAGACCTGGATTGCCGAAGTCGGCGAAACCCTTCGCCGCGCTCCCCACCAGCCCGTCGCCGTGGTCATCCCACTGCTCTTCGAGGCCGGAGTGGACGAACCCTTCGACCTCCGGGTCATGGTCGGTTGCCGGGCTTCGGTGTCACGGCAACGGCTTCTCGCGAGGGGTCTGACCCCGGCGGCGGCGGACTTTTGGATCGCCCAGCAATGGACGGCCGAAGCCAAAGCCAAGGCCAGCGACCGGGTCTTGTGGAATGAAGGAAGTCTGGAACTCCTACGGGACCAGGCGGAACAGCTGGTCAGCCCCGGGCGGGGTTAACCGGAATCCGCCCCGCGATGGGGGGCCAGCACCAGAGGAATAAAAATCATGAATGGCGAAGGACCAGAACAACAGGGTAACCAGGACTACGGGCCGCGCGGCGGAGACTACGGTCCCCGCAACGACTATGGCGGCCGGCAGCGCTTTTTCCGGAGGCGGCGGGGTGGAGGAGGCCGCGATCGGCGCGGTTTTGGCGGGGGGGGCGGGGGATACCGTGATGACTACGATTATCGTCGGATGCCGGAAGAGGGCGGGTCTGAAGGCGGGGGGGAGGGCGGGGGTCCGGAGGCTCCCCGGCCGACCGGTCCGCTCATGCGGCTGGACGACCTGCAAAACATGTCCTTCCAGGACCTCGCGGAAAAGGCGGTGGAGATCGGGGTTGAGAATCCCGGTGGTCTCCGCAAGTACGAGCTGATTTTTGAAATGCTGCGCCGGCACGCCAGCAACAACGGCAGGGTGGCCGGGGAGGGGATTCTGGAAATCCTACCGGACCATTACGGCTTCCTGCGGCTCCAGGCGAATAACTATCTCGCCACGCGCGAGGACATCTATGTGCACCCGGGTCTGATCCGAAAGTACGGCCTACGCCGAGGGGATCGCGTCGGTGGGGAGATCCGCTCCCCGGTGGACAAAGACCACTACTTCGCGCTCGCCACGGTGGACACGGTCGGTGGTGAAGATGTGGGCAAGCGCAAGGCGCCGATTCACTTTGACAACCTTACCCCCCTCTTTCCGAATCGCCGGGTCATTCTGGAGAATGAAAAGCTCAAGGATCTGGCCATGCGGGCGTTTGATCTGATCAGCCCGGTCGGATTCGGCCAACGAGGCCTGATCGTGGCGCCGCCGCGGACCGGAAAGACCGTGTTGATGCAAAAGATCGCCAACTCCATCACCGCGAACCACCCCAAGGCCCACCTGATCGTCCTGCTGATCGATGAGCGACCCGAGGAGGTCACGGACATGGAGCGTTCGGTGCAAGGCGAGGTGATCAGTTCCACTTTTGATGAGCCGCCCGACCGGCACGTGCATGTGGCCGAGATGGTCATCGAAAGAGCCAAGCGGCTTGCGGAGAAAGGAACCGATGTGGTGATCCTGCTGGACAGCATTACGCGTCTGGCCCGGGCCTATAACACGATGCAGCCCCACAGCGGTAAAATCCTCTCCGGCGGTGTGGACGCCAACGCGCTCCACAAGCCCAAGCGGTTTTTCGGGGCGGCGCGAAACATCGAGGAGGGCGGCAGTTTGACGATCATCGCCACGGCGCTGGTCGACACGGGCAGCAAAATGGATGAGGTGATCTTCGAGGAATTCAAGGGCACTGGGAACATGGAGATTCATCTGGACCGGGCCTTGGTCGACAAGCGGGTCTATCCGGCGGTCAACATCTCCAAGTCCGGCACCCGGAAAGAGGAACTGCTCTACCACGCGGACGAGATGCCACGCATCCACATCCTGCGCCGGGCCCTGGCTTCCCTCCCGCCGGTGGAGGCCATGGAACTGCTTCTCGAGCGCCTGAAGAAGACCAAGACCAACGTCGAATTCCTTCTGGCGATGAACCTGAAGGAGTAGCGAACCCTCCGCGGAATCCCAGCGGCATGAAGGTTCTTGTCACGGGTGGAGCCGGTTACATCGGCTCCGTGTGTGTGGAGGAGTTGTTTGCCGCCGGTCATGAAGTGGTGGTCTGGGACAACCTCAGCGAAGGACACCGGGCGGCGCTGCATCCCCGGGCGGTTTTTCTCCACGGGGATCTGCTGGACCGGGATCTGCTGATCCGTGCGGTGCAGGAGCACCGACCGGAGGCGGTGATCCACTTTGCCGGCAAGGCGCTCGTGCCGGAGAGTATGCGGAACCCGTCCCTTTATTACCGGGTGAATGGGAGCGGCGGAGTCAACCTGCTGGATGCGATGGTGGCGGCGGGATGCCGCAAAATCATTTTTTCCTCCACCTGTGCAACCTATGGGTTGCCGGAGCGCGTCCCGATCGATGAAGGCACTCCGCAGAAGCCCATCAATCCCTACGGGCACTCCAAACTGATGTTTGAGCAAATCCTGGGCTGGTATGCGCAGATCCACGGTGTCGTGCCCACGTGCCTTCGTTATTTTAACGCCGCCGGAGCCTCGCCCGAACGTGGGGAGCATCATCGGATTGAAACCCACCTGATTCCCAACGTGCTTTTTACCGCCCTCGGACAGAAGCCGCACGTGGAGGTGTTCGGGGAGCACCATGCGACTCCTGATGGCACCTGCATCCGGGACTACATTCATGTGAGGGACCTGGCCTCGGCCCATATTCTGGCGCTGAACCGGGAACAGCCGGGGTTTTTTAATGTGGGGACGGGCAACGGCTACTCCGTGAGGCAGGTCATCGAAGCAGCCAAGAAGGTAACCCGAAGGGAAATCCCGGTGCAGGGGCGCCCGGCCCGGGAGGGAGACCCGCCCAAGCTCGTCGCAGCCTCGCAAAAGTTACAGCGCGAGTTAGGCTGGAAGCCAGTGCACTCCAGTCTCGAACAGATCCTTTCCAGCGCTTGGGACTGGCATCAGGCCCACCCCGGGGGCTATGCCGATTAGGTCGTCATGAGCGCAGTTCGCAGACCCCGGACCGTCACGGTTGAGCACTTTTTCAACCAGCATGCCTCCCGGCTTCAGCTTAAATTAGTGACCGGCCAAGAAGGAATGGACCGGACGATTCGGGAGGGGGCGGTGAACCGGTTGGGCATGGCCCTGACCGGATTCATGAAGTACTTCGCTTACCAGCGGGTGCAGCTGATCGGAAAAAGCGAGATGGCCTGCCTGAACTCCCTTGCGCCGGAGGAACGTCCCAAACGGATCCGGGCCGTTTTGGACCGAAAAATTCCCTGTATCGTTTTCAGTCGCAACCTGCGCCCGCCGTCGTATGTGGTGAAAGAGGCCAAGGCTGCCAAGGTTCCGGTGTTTGTTTCGCCGGTGGTGACCCCGCGGTTGGTCAATCTGATCACGCTTTGTCTGGAGGAGGACTTCGCGCCCAGCACCAGCGAGCATGGCAGTATGGTGGATATCCTGGGAGTGGGGGTCCTGATCCGGGGGGAAAGTGGGATCGGCAAGAGTGAGTGTGCCCTCGGATTGGTGGAGCGGGGATACTCCCTGGTGGCGGACGACATCACCCGGCTCCGCCTGATCGAGGGCCGGGAGCTGATGGCCACTTCGGCGGAAGTGACCCGAACGTTTATGGAGGTTCGCGGGATCGGCATCATCAATGTGGCCTCTCTCTTCGGAGGAAAGGCCATCCGGACGGAAAAGCGTCTGGATCTTGTGGTGACCCTGATGGAGTGGGAAAAAGTCGGGGAAATTGAGCGAACGGGTCTGGATCAGCAGTACTACGAGATTCTGGGGCTCAAGATTCCCCATGTGAAAATTCCGATCCGGCCGGGCCGCGATCTGGCCGGGTTGGTGCAGGTGGCCGCGCTGGACCAGAAGATGAAGACCATGGGTCAGTTTTCGGCCATGGAGTTCAACGAAAAGTTGCTGACCCGGCTCAACCTCAAGGACCGCTGACCATGGCCGCCCCCGAAGGAACCAAGCACGGACATGAGGCGGTGATTCAGAACCGGCTGGGGTTGCATGCCCGTCCGGCGGCCATGTTTGTCCGGGAGGCCAACCGGCACAAATGCGAGATTCATGTGGAGAAGGACGGGGAAACAATCAACGGCAAAAGTATCATGGGTCTGATGATGCTGGCTGCGGGAATGGGGTCCCGGATCCGGATTGTTGCCTCGGGTCCCGGGGCCCAGGAAGCGGTCCAGGCGCTCCGGCAGTTGGTGGAAAGAAAGTTCGACGAGGAGTAGTCCCGGGGGAGAGAATTCTCTCCCGTGAGCGAAGCCGAAAATCCCAGCCACGGGACGGAACTGCGTCTCACGGGGATTCCCGCCTCCCCGGGAGTCGTGAGCGGGAGACTGGCGGTCTTTAGCCGGGAAGAAGAAGTCCGAATCCACCCCACTCCGATCGGGAGTGAGCAGATCGAAGACGAAATGCGGCGCCTGGAGGCGGGCCTGCTCAAGACCCGGGAACAGATCCAGAAAATTCGCGAGCAGCTGGCTCATTCCCTCGGGGAGCAGCAAACGGACATCTTTGAGGCCCACCTGATGGTGGCCGCGGACAGCACCATCGCCGCCGCAGTCCGGCGGCAACTGGAGCTCCGCAAGGTCTGTGTAGAGAGCGTCTACCAGCACGTGATCCGGGCCTACGCGCAGAGCATGAAGGAAGTGGAGGATCCCTATTTGCGGGAACGGGCGGCGGACATTCTGGATGTGGGTCGGCGGGTCGTGCACAACCTGCTTGGGCGGAAGCTGACCGACCTCTATGCCTTGGACGAGCCCAGCGTGATCTTGGCGCACGACCTCACTCCTTCCGACACCGCGCTCCTGAATCGCCAACTCGCCCTTGGCTTTGCCACCGAGGCGGGAAGCGTCACCTCGCACACGGCGATCATGGCCCGATCCCTCAACATCCCGGCGGTGGTCGGGCTGCATGAAGTTCTCGCCAAATGCGAGTCCGGTGCGCAGGTCATCCTGGACGGGTATGCCGGGCTGCTGATCATCCATCCCACCGAGCAGACCCGCTACGAATACGGGCAGATTGAAAAGCGGCGTCACGAGGTGGAGGTCAGTCTGGAGGCCCTGCGCGACACCCCGGGTGCCACCCAGGACGGACGGAAGATCACTCTCTCCGCCAACGTGGAACTTCCCGAGGATTTGCCGCTGATTGCGGAGAGCGGGGCGGAGGGAGTCGGTCTCTACCGGACCGAATTTCTTTTCCTGAACCGCGTCCATTTTCCGGGCGAGGACGAACAGGCCAATATTTACCGTCAGGTGGTGGAGGCATCCCGTCCGCATCTGGCAATCATCCGGACGCTCGATTTGGGAGGGGATAAGCTCCCGACTCACCTGGGTCTGGATCCTGAACAGAATCCCTTTCTGGGGTGGAGGGCGATCCGGTACTGCCTGGAAAAGCCGGATGTCTTCAAGGTGCAGCTGCGCGCGATCTGCCGCTCGAACCCCGGCGGCAAGGTCCGGGTGATGTTTCCGATGATTGCCACGCGGGAGGAGTTGTCCGCCGCCTTGGCGATTCTGGGGGAGGCGAGGGAGGAATTACGGGCGGCCGGGATCCCGGCCGCGGCCGAAGTGGAAGCGGGGGCGATGATTGAGGTGCCCTCGGCGGCCCTGATCGTCGATCGGTTGGCTCCGCTCGTGCAGTTTTTCAGTATCGGCACGAACGATCTCACCCAGTACACGTTGGCGGCCGACCGGACGAATGAGCGGGTGGCGAAGCTTTACCAGCCCACTCATCCCGCCGTGCTCGGGCTGATCCGGATGGTGGTGGAGGCGGCCCGGCGGCATAACATCTGGGTCGGGGTTTGTGGCGAGATGGCGGCCGATGTGGTGATGACTCCGGTGCTGGTGGGGTTGGGGGTAGATGAGTTGAGCATGGGTTCCGTGGCCGTGCCGCGGGTCAAGAAGGCGGTGCAGTGCTTGCACTACGGTGAATGCCAGAAGCTTGCCCAGGAATTGCTCTGCATGGATTCCGGGGAGCAAATCCACCAACGTTTGCAGCAAGTGGCGCAAGGGGCTTACCCGGAATTGGTAGGATAACGTTGTTCGAACCGTCGGGGGGTCTTTGTGCGCGTTTAGGACAAGGTGTGAGTCTGCCCTACCCAGGGGAGGCGGAATCGGGTAAAACTCCGTCTTCATGAGCGAGGAAAGATCCGCCCTGCTGGCCGTGCGCCGCGAAAAGCTGGAGAAGCTTCGTGAACTCGGCGTGGATCCTTTTGGGGGGCCGTTCCCCGGAACCGAAAGCTCGGAGGAGATCCGGGCCAAGTGGGAGGAGGGAAGAAAAGTCCGGATGGCCGGACGCATCGTTTCCCACCGGGACATGGGCAAAAGCCAGTTTCTCCATCTGCAGGACCGCGCCGGCCGGCTCCAGATCTATATCCAAAAACCGTCCCTGCCGGAAAAAGATCGGTCGGTCTTTGACCTTTTGGACTTGGGAGACTTTCTCGGGGTGGAAGGCACGCTCTTTCTGACCAAGACGGGCGAGAAATCAATCCGGGTGGAAACTTTTTGTCTGCTGACCAAATCCCTCGCGCCTCTTCCGGATAAGTGGCATGGGCTGGTCGATACGGAGACGAGGCACCGGCAGCGTCATCTGGACCTGATTTCCAATGAGGCTTCCCGCAAGGCGCTGGATCTGCGGGTTCGGTTGGTGCGCTATCTCCGGGAATTTTTGACGAACCGGGGATTCACCGAGGTGGAGACGCCGATGATGCAGACCGTGGCCGGCGGGGCGGCGGCTGAGCCTTTCAAGACGAAGCACCACGCGCTCGGCCTGGACCTCTACCTGCGGATCGCCCCGGAACTCTATCTCAAGCGTCTTTTGGTGGGCGGGCTGGAGAAGGTGTTTGAAATCAACCGTAACTTCCGCAACGAGGGGATTTCCCGGCGGCACAATCCCGAGTTCACCATGTTGGAGGCTTATTGGGCCTACTCCGATTTTCAGGGCATGGCCTCGCTGGTGGAGGAGATGATTGTGGGGGCGGCCAAGGATTTGACCGGCGGGACCAAGATCCCGCAGTCGGACGGAACCACGCTGGATCTGACCCCGCCCTGGCCCCGGAAAAAATACCGGGACGCCGTGGCGGAAGCGGCCGGGGCCGACTGGTTTGGGCTTTCCCGGGAAGCGATGGAAAAAAAAGCGGCGGCGATGGGGGTGGAGCTTGAGCCCAACCTGTCCGCGCTGGAGATCAGCCAGAAGGTTTTTGAAAAGAAAGTGGAGGCTGAAGCCGTCCATCCGGTTTTCATCACCCATCTGCCGGCAGAACTGGTGCCGTTGGCCCGCCTCAACCGCGAGGATCCGACCGTGGTGGATGTTTACGAGCTGATCTTCGGAAGGCAGGAGATTTCCCCGGGTTACTCCGAGCTCAACGATCCCATCCTGCAGGCGGAGCGGTTCCGCCACCAGGTGGGGGAGCACACCCAGAAGGTGGACCACGAGTTTCTCGAGGCGCTGGAAAGCGGCATGCCGCCGGCGGGCGGTCTGGGTCTTGGTGTGGATCGTCTGGCGATGCTGTTGTCCGGGGTGGATTCGATCCGTGAGGTGATTTTCTTCCCGCTGCTGCGGCCGCGGGACTCCGGCGCATGAAAGACGGCGGGCTCGTGCGCGGGCCCCTCCTGAACGCGTTCCTGTTTCAGGTTTTTAACACCAGCTCCTTCTATCTGGTGATGGGTCTGCCCATGATGCTTTATTTCAAGAAGCTGGGCGCCTCCGCCACGGTCTTGGGTGTGTTGGCTTGTCTCGCTGCCTTGCTGAACATTTTTCAGATCCCGGCAGCGCGTTTTGTGGAAAAGATTGGGTATCGGAACTTTGTGCTGCGGGGTTGGACTTCCCGCAGTGTGCTGATTGCCGGACTGGTGCTGGTCGCGGTCCTGCCCCTTTCGATTGATAACTTTTCCCGGCAGGCCCTGATGTTGTTCCTGCTCTTTCTTTTTAACACCATCCGCGGGATCTCCCTCAGCGGGTATTTGCCTTGGATCAGCGCGATCGTGCCCGAGTCGGTCCGGGGCCGTTTTCTTGCGTTGGATCAAGCCGCGTCCCAGGCCGCCCTCTTGCTCACGGTGGCCCTGACTGCCTGGTATTTGAACTATACGGACAAGCCTTCCTCGTTCGGGCTCCTGTTTGGCGCCAGCTTGGTGTTGGCGGCGGCCTCCCTCTGGTATCTGCGTAAAATTCCCGATGTGCCCACGACCTACGCGGGTAATTCCGAGGACGTTCCCTGGAGGGCGATGCTGAGCCATCCGCCCTTCCGGCAGTTGGTGGTGTTTCATGCCGTGGTGATGTTGGCAATGTCGGGGGGAGGGTTATTTTTTGTCCCCTTTGCCCGCGACCAGTTTGGCTGCTCTGATTCTCTTTTCATGGTCCTGCACCTCATGTGGGGCACGGCCTTTGTCCTGACTTCCCTCCGGGCGGGGAGGTGGCTGGATCGGATGGGGAGCCGGCCGGTCTTGGTTCTCTGCGTCGTGGTGATGGGAATTCACTGGCTCGGTTGGGGTGCGGTCGCCGCCCATTTGTTGCCTTTTACCTGGGGGACGTTCGCGTGGCAGCAGG
>CAZWQT010000012.1:20890-29491 GCA_964635945.1 uncultured Akkermansia sp.
GCGGTCGCCGCCCATTTGTTGCCTTTTACCTGGGGGACGTTCGCGTGGCAGCAGGCTACGGCCGGAATCGGCTTGGCCCTGTATAACAGTGCGCATATGCGGCTTCTCATGGGTATTGTGCCCGCGATGGGAAGGAGCCATTTCTTTGCCCTGTTTAGCGTGGCGGGGAGCCTGGTCGCCGGGTTGGCCCCGCTGGGGTGGGGACTGCTGACGGATCTTCTGGCCGGATTTCGGATCGGCACGGAGGTGCAGCTCAACGGCTTCGTGATTCTCTACATCATTATTGCCCTCATCATGATTCCCTCCCTGATTCTGCTTGGGCGGGTGCAGGAGGAGAGAGCGGCCTCCACGGAGGAGTTGATTCGGGAGCTGGTCCGGGAAACGCCGTGGCGATCAATCACGCGGTGGTGGAACCGGAGGCCGTTTGCGTGAAAAAAATGCTCAAACAGGTTTTGGCGAAGAGCAGTCCGCCCTGGATCGCCGGCCTGATGCGTGGTTTGGCGGGCACGCTTCGTTTCCGGCTGGAGGATCCTCAGGGGCTTCTGCGTCGTGATCCTGGTCAGCCCAGGATCTGGGCCTTTTGGCACAACCGCATCCTAATGATGCCTTACATTTATGAGCGCGTTTGTCCGGGGAGAAGAATGTTGATGATGGTCAGTCGCAGCCGGGATGGAGAGTTTATCACGCGGATCATGAACCGGTTCGGGATCGACGGGGCCCGGGGCTCGAGTTCCAAGGGAGGAAGTGATGCCTTGCGGGAGCTGTTGCGGGAGTTGGAAAAGCCCCACGCTCGGGATGTCGGCATCACCCCCGATGGTCCGCGCGGTCCCCGGGCCAAGGTGCAGGACGGGGTACTGGCCTTGGCGGCCAGCAGTGGCCGATCGATTTATCCGGTGACCACCCGGTATAGCCGTTTTTGGGAATTGCCGTCCTGGGATCGCTTCCAGATTCCCCAACCCGGTGCGGTTTTCCGTGTCGTGATAGGTCCGGCCGTGGCGGCGCCCAGGAGTTTGGAGTCAGCGGAACTGAATCGCGTGCGGGGGGAGTTGGAGAGCGCTTTGGGGGATTAGGCGAAATTTTCGATTTTTCATTTTGGAGTTGTGGTAATCCAGCCTCAGGCATCCCGGGCCGGGGCGGAAGGAATTTCGGTTTTGGGGGAAAGGCTGGTGCGGATGACGGCGGGGATGGTCCAGGCGGTCGCGAGGGCAGCCAGCCAGGCAACCAGGGCGAGAAATCCGGGAACCTTGAAAGTCATCCTGGTCAGCGGGGAAACCAGGAAAAGAAGGCTGGCGGCAAGACCGGCCCCGAGAAGCACGTTTCGGGCCGGCCAAGCCGTGTGGGCAAACTTGGCGGCCACCCAGCCGGAAAGGGTATCCACCATGCCAAGGACGGCGGGTGGAAGAGCCGGGAGGGCATAAAGTTCGACGGCAGCCGCTCCTCCGGCCAAGAGAAGCAGTCCAAGGCTCCCGGCGACCAAAATCAGTCCCGGTCCGCTGTTTTCGGATCCAAAAAAGCGGAGAAGAAGTCCCAGCACGACCAGAAGAGAGAGGGTGCCGGATCCGGTTTCGAGCCAGAAGCGGGCGGCATCGGGATTTCCCGGGACAAATTCCCGGAAGAGATTCAGGGCGGTGGAAGCGAGGGACTGAAGGCCATTCATGCGCTTTGAAAATCGGTCCGAACGGCGGGGTGTCAATCCTCCCGAATCAGCCAGGCTCCGGCCGGCATGCGAAAGGCGGGAACTTCCGCGGGCCGGCGGGACGGTTCGAGCCGGGCGGGGATTTTTGCGCGGTGCAGGAGGGGGCGGATTTGTCGTTCCAAGTCCCCGAAACTGGTGCGGGATTCGTTGATGGAGACCAGCAGCACGCCCCCCGGCCGCAAAAGCTGGAGGCTGGTGCTCAGCATGGATTCGATCTC
The DNA here is from genome assembly GCA_964635945.1 of uncultured Akkermansia sp. Classification (GTDB taxonomy): domain Bacteria; phylum Verrucomicrobiota; class Verrucomicrobiia; order Methylacidiphilales; family Verrucolacustridaceae; genus Verrucolacustris. The sequence goes on from CAZWQT010000012.1 coordinate 22,805, forward strand.
CTTTTCGATGCGAAAAGCGCGCCCACGGCCCCCGTGGGCAAAAGTGGGCGGATCCAGGATGATGGCGTCAAAAGTTTCCCCGCGGCGTTGCAGGCGAGGCAGGGCCTTGCGCACGTCCTCTTTCCAGAAGCGGTGATTTTTTTCTTCCAGTCGGTTACGGCGGAAGTTTTCCCGGCCGCGTTCCAGAGCACGGGCCGAGGTGTCGATGTTTAGGGTGGCGGCGCCGGCGGAGCCGGCCAGAACGCCGAAGGCGCAGGTGTGGGCAAAGAGGTTGAGCAGGGAACCGGGGCGGCGGGAACGGAGAAAGGCGCGGTTTTCCCTTTGATCGGGAAAAAGGCCTGAGGCAGTGCCAGGGGTAAGGTCGATGCCGTAGCGAAGGCCCAGTTCCTGCGCTTCCGTGGTCCAACCCTCCCCGGAGAGATGCCGGGCGGTCCGTTCTCCTTCCACCTGCCAGAGGATCCTTTCGGGTTTCCAGGGCAGGAGGGAGGGAGGTTGCAGCAAAGCTTCGTCGCAGGGAGGCGGATCCGGTTGGGGGGCGAGGGCCCGAAGGCTCGTACCCCAGCGTTCCAGGCGGAGGGACGGAGACCAGGCGGCGAGGAAGGTGTCGGTGCCGCTGGCTTCGATTTCTTTCCAGATTTTCTCCGCCACCCAAGAGGGGGGGGCGGCGGGCGGTTTGCGAAACGGCGCGGTCATGGTTAAGTAAAGGTTATGGAGTGCACCTTCTGCCCGGGCAACCAGGCGACGTGTCACCTGAGCAAACTGGTGAACGGCAAGTCAATCGACGTGCACGTCTGTGAAAAGTGCATCCCTCAGCTCTCCCAGAAGGATTTGGTGGATTTTGACATTTGGGCCGCCGTCTCAAAAGTGGCTGCCAGCAAGGGGAAGGAAGATCCCGCGGCGGCGGTGGAGAATGAAATCAAGGAGATCTCCGCCAAAAGCCTGCTGATCCCCGGTCCCACGCCGGCGGTCTCCAACCGTTGTCCCAGTTGCGGGTTCACCTCGGAGGATGTCCGCAAAACCGGGCGGCTGGGCTGTGGGGAGTGCTATGGCGTCTTTGCGGAGCTGCTGCAGGACGTGCTGAATGACTGCCAGAAAGGGACGCGGCATGCCGGCAAGGTTCCCAAGAGTTTCCGCAAACTCCGCAAAAAGCGCCTGCAGGACGATCTGGCGGTGGCGGTGAAAAAGGAGCAGTTCGAGGAAGCCGCCAGGATCAAGGACGAGCTGGGGAAAATCGGGGAAGAGGGCTGAAGGCCGGATTTCGGAATCCGAAAAAAACCCCAAAAACTAGTTTTCCAGAACGGAGCCGATGGCGCGGTAGCGATCCTGCCGACCTTGCAGGAGTTTTTCGGGGGAGAGCCGGCCTAATTCGGCCAGGTGGCGTGAGACCTTCTCCATGCAGGCTTGGACCGTGCGGTCCCAGTCCCGGTGCGCCCCACCCTCGGGTTCGGGCACGATTTCATCAACCAGTTTCAGATCGAGCAGATCCTGGGCGGAGATACGGAGAGCCTCCGCGGCTTGGGGGGCGAAAGCCCGATCCTTCCAGAGGATGCTGGCACAACCTTCCGGGGAGATGACCGAGTAATAGGCGTTTTCGAGAATGAGAACCCGATCGGCGACGCCGATGCCGAGCGCGCCGCCGCTGCCGCCCTCGCCGATCACCACGGCAACAATCGGCACCCGGAAGTTGAACATTTCGCGGATGTTAACAGCGATCGCCTCGGCGATATGGCGCTCCTCGCTGGGTACGCCGGGAAAGGCGCCGGGGGTATCGATGAAGCTGACAATGGGTAGCCCGAAGCGGTCGGCCAGGCGCATCAACCGGAGCGCCTTGCGGTAACCTTCCGGATGGGCGCAGCCAAAGTTGCGCATCAGGTTTTCCTTGGTGTCGCGGCCTTTCTGGTGACCGAGGAAAACCACCTTCTGTTTGCCGATCATGGCGAAGCCGCCGATCAGGGCGTGATCGTCCCCGAAGGCGCGGTCGCCACCCAACTCCACCACCTCGGTCGCCCCGAGGCGAAGGTAGTCGAGCAGGTAAGGGCGCTGGGGATGACGGACAATCTGGACCCGCTGCCAGGGCCCGAGTTTCCCGTAAATCTCCCGCCGGGCTTCCTCAAGCTTCCTTTCGAGGGAAGAAATCTCGGTGCCGGCCTCGATTTTCTGTTTCCCGGTGAGTTTCCGGAGCTCATCCAGCCGTTTTTCAAATTCGGCAAGGGGCTTTTCAAACTCCAGCGGGGCAATGGTCTTGGCCTCGGGCATACGCAGGAATCCTACCGCCTTTGCCCACTTCAGGGCAACCGGGGGTGGCCTGGCGAGAAAGGGGTTTGATGCCTTCCGCAGGTGGGACAGCATGGTGAGATGAGGCGAGGATGGAAGGGATTGGCGGGCTTTTTTATTTTTTGGGTCCTGCTGACAGCCGTTCTCTTTCCGGGAGTGAGGGTGGCGGTGGAGACGGCCGTGCCCGGGATGTTTACCTCCCCGAGAATTTTCGGGCGGGTGCAGTTGGTCGTGGCCCTGGGGCTGGTGCCGCTCTTGTTCTGGTTTTGGCGGGATCAGCCCCGCCGCTTTTTTCGATGGGCCTCGGGGAAAGCCGGTGTGGCCCGGATCTTGGTTTGGGGAACTTCGGGTTTCGCCATGGTGGCCTTGGCCGCATGGATCCAAAGTTTCCTGGGCGTGCGAACCTGGGCGGGTGTGCCCGGCCTGGATTTATGGGCCGGAGCCTTGGCCACGGGCTGCCTGGTGGCGGTCTTGGAGGAATTCTTTTTCCGGGGAGTTTTAGGGTTGGCGTTTTGGAAGGCGGCGGGGGAAAAGCCGGCTCCGCTTTTGCTGGGTTTGAACGCCTTGATTTTTTCCGCCGCCCATTTTCTCCGGCCTCAAGCCGAGCTCAGCCCCGGCTGGTTTTCCGGGTTTGCGGGGTGGACCCATTTGCAATTGTGGTCCGGATCCGCCGAACCCTGGAGGCTGGCCGGGCTTTTTGTTGCGGGGCTAATTTTGGCGCGGCTGGTCTGGCAGCAGGGAAATCTTTGGGCGGCGATCGGTTTGCACGCCGGCTGGGTGGCGGGTGTCCGGATTTGTGAAGGGTTTTGGAGGGAGTCAGCCCGGGTCTCCGGCGGTTGGTGGGGCCCCTCGTTGGAGGCGGGGCCCATACCCTTCGTGGTGCTGTTGCTGGTGGCCTTTGGCCTTTGGGGACGTCCGGCCCGTGCGCGTCTGGATTGAGGCAGCGGTTGGGTTGATTTTTCCGCCGGCCCGGCCCTCCCGTCCCTGGCCGAGGCTGGAACGACCCTTTTGCGAGCGTTGTGCGGAGCCGTATCCGCGCCCGGTGGCGGAAGCCTTCCTCTGCGCCAATTGCGGAAGCCGGGACTGGGCGCTCAGCCGGCTACGCGCGGCCTACCGGGAACAGGGTTCCGTGCGGGAAGCGATTTTGGGATTCAAATACCGGAAACAGTTTTATCTTCGTCCCTGGTTGGGGCGCTGGCTGGAGGACGGATTTCGGGAGCACTATTCCGGGGAAAGGTGGGAAGCGCTGGTTCCGGTGCCCCTGCATCCGGACCGCCGCAGGAAAAGAGGTTTCAACCAAAGTGCCGAAATTGCCAGATGGCTGGGCCGGCGGGTGGGAATTCCCATGGTGGAAGCGCTCCGGAGGGTGAAGGCCACCCTTCCGCAGGCTCGACTCAGCCGGGCGGAGCGCCTGCGGAACCTGCGGGGATCTTTGGCCCTGGCCGAGGGGTTTGACCCCCGGGGAAGGCGGTTGTTAATCTGTGATGACGTGTTCACGACCGGGGCCACCGCGGATGCCTGTGCGCGGATTCTCCGCCGGGCGGGAGCCGAGGAAGTGGCCGCCTTGACCGTGGCCCGGAGATAAAAAAAACCAAACCTTACTACCATGCCAGTTTTCGAACGAAGAAAGTATGAGCCCCGCAAGGAGTCGAAACCCCGGGCCCGCGGGGTGCCGAGCGGGCTCTGGACGAAATGCCCCGGGTGCAACGAGATGGTTTATAATCAGGTCCTCAAGAAGGCCCTGCAGGTGTGCCCGAAATGCACCCACCATTTCTCGCTGGGGGCTCGGGAACGCCTCCTCGCCGTGTGCGACGGCGGAAGGTTTCAGGAGCATGACGCAGGCATGGAAGCCGTCGACGTCCTGCAGTTCAAGGGCGTGGCCAGCTACACCAGCAAGCTGAAGGCCAACCGAAAAAAGACCGGACTGAAGGACGCCATCATTGCCGGGATGGGCAAAATCGGGGGGCGGGAGGTTTCCCTGGCCGCGATGGAGTTTGCTTTTCTCGGGGGAAGCATGGGAGCGGTGGTGGGGGAGAAAGTGACGCGCACCATTGAGCGCGGCTTGCAAAAAAAAGCGCCCGTCATTGTTTTTTCCGCTTCCGGTGGGGCGCGGATGTATGAGGGGATGTTCAGTTTGATGCAGATGGCCAAGACCAGCGGGGCTTTGGCCCGGTTGGGGGCGGCTGGCCTGCCGTTTGTCTCGGTTCTCACCAACCCGACGATGGCGGGAGTGATGGCCAGCTATGCTTCCTTGGGGGATGTGATCCTGGCTGAGCCCAAGGCCATGATTGGTTTTGCCGGCGCACGGGTGATCAAGGAGACCACCCAACAGGAACTGCCCAAAGGTTTTCAGACTTCCGAATTCCTCCATGAGCGCGGACTCGTCGATCTGATCGTGCCGCGTCCGGAGATGAAAGAGACGCTCGCGCGTCTGCTGCGTTACCTCTGAAGCGGCCGGATCCCGTCGCCCGGCTCGAGGCGGTCTGCGCCGCCGGCATCCGGCCCGGTCTGGAGCGGATGGGGCTCCTCCTCGAGCGCTTGGGGCACCCCGAGCGAAATCTAAACTTCATTCACATCGCCGGCACCAACGGCAAAGGCTCCACCGCGGCGGCGTTGGATTCCATTTTGCGGGCCGCCGGGTTTTTTCCGGGCCTCTACACTTCGCCACATTTGGTCGATTTTCGGGAGCGATTCCGCGTGGGTGGTAAAATGGTGGAAACGGGGGTGCTGGAACGGGAACTGAAGCCCGTTTTGCGGGCGATTGCGGCGTTGGCTCCCGCCAAGCGGCCCACTTTTTTTGAAGCCAGCACAGGACTGGCTTTGAGGATTTTTCGATCTGCCGGCGTGGATTTCGTGGTCTGGGAGACCGGGCTGGGGGGCAGGCTGGATGCGACCAATGTGGTGCAACCGGAACTATGTCTCCTGACTTCCCTCGGGCGGGACCACGAGGAAATCCTGGGGCATGGGTACGCCAACCTTGGTCGGGAAAAAGCCGGGATCCTCAAACGAGGTGTTCCGGTTTATTCCGCCCCTTGGCCGGCGGCGGCTCGGCGGATTTTGGCACGGCAGGCCAAACGCTTGCGGTGTCCATGGAAAGTCGTCCGGCCACTGCCCCCGGGGAGTTTTGCGCTTTTTGGGGCCCATCAACGGCAAAACGCCGCCTTGGCCGTGGCGGCCGCGCGCTATTTTTCTTTTCCGGATTTCATCATCCGGAAAGGACTGGTCCAGACCCGGTGGCCGGCCCGGTTCATGATCCTCAGAAAAAATCCGCTGTTGGTTTTGGATGGGGCCCACAATGAACAAGGGGTGGAAGCAGCGTTGCGCACGTGGAAAGGCAAGGGGAAGCAGGGTCCGGACCGGGTGATTTTCGGCTGTCTCCAGGACAAGGCGGTGGCAGCCATGCTCCGGAAAATTCGAAAGACGGGTGCGGAGCTTTGGGGCGTGGCGTTGCCCGGAATCCGGGGCTCGGATCCGCTGACGTGGCCGCTTTCGCCCGACCGGTATTTTGGCTCCGTGGACGAGGTCATGCAGGCGGAGAAAGGGTATCCGCGCGATACCTTGGTTTTGGGCTCGTTGGTTTTGGCGGGCGAGGTGCTGCGCAGGCGGGGGATCCAGGGGGCGTGACCCGAGTGGTCTTTTTTGACGCGGGAGGGACGTTGCTTCGCCCGGCGGAGCCGGTGGGCCGGACGTATGCGCGCTTGGCCACGCACTATGGTTGGGCGGCGTCCGAGGAGCGCCTGGATCAGGGATTTCGCGCGGCCTGGAAACAGAGAACAGCGGAGGGAGCGGGACCGGATGGGACGCTGGGCAAGGAGGGCTGGAAAAAAATCCTGCGGGCCAGTGTCGAGGCCGGCGGGTTGCCGCCTGACTTTCCTTTTGAGGAGTATTTTGAGGAGGTTTATTTTCATTTCGCCCGTCCCGACGCCTGGCGGGATTTTCCGGAAACGGAGAAGGTTCTGGGGCATCTCCGCGAGCGGGGAATGCGCGTTGGTCTGCTTTCCAACTGGGACCCGCGTCTGCGCCAGGTTTTGGCCGGGTTTGACTGGTCCAACGGCCTGGATCCGGTGCTGATTTCGGAGGAGGTTGGAGTGGAGAAGCCGCAGGCGGCGATTTTTCGCAAGGCGGAGCAGGCGGGCTCCTGGGGAGCCGGGGAGTGCGCGCTGATTGGGGACGACCCGCTCAGCGACCGGAGGGGGGCCGAAGCCGCCGGCTGGAGATGGGCCTTGGTCGAGCGTCCGTCCCGGGGCCTTTGGGACGCATTAGCCCAACTTGGGTTATAATCTTTTTGCGCTTATAAGCCGGATCGGATTTTGACTTGGAGAGATGGTGAGAGCACATTTGCCTTTGGTGCAAGGAGTTGCCTAAAACCATGTCGGCGAACCCGCAATTTCTCGGCTTTTTGAAGACCTCCAT
>CAZWQT010000013.1:0-28553 GCA_964635945.1 uncultured Akkermansia sp.
TGTGGGTTTCTGGGATCCCGTTGGCGCGCATCGCCCGCCATTTGTAGTGATCCCCTCCCAGCCACAACTCCGCCAGATCGGCCCACTTCTTATCCTCGGCAATCTCCTTGGGCGACAGATGGCAATGGTAGTCGTAGATCGGCTCCCGGGCCGCGACGGTGTACAGCTTTTGCGCTGTCTTGGTCGTGAGAAGAAAACGGGGATCGACGACCGGATTCTTAATCCGGACGGAAGCGAATCTTGCGGATTTCATGGATTTCCTTATTACCCCGAAATCATTCCCAAAGAATCCTTATTCCGCCAAATCGTCACGGAAGATTCCTGATTTTGAGCCGAAGAAAGGTGCGGTTGGTGTCTCCGCGGGAGACCACCGCTCTCCGCTTTTCCAAGACCAACCCGTTATGGTTGGTGGTCCCCATTGGGGTGACCGTAATCCCCGTTTGGGTCCAGCCATTGGTGGTGGCGAGTTCCCCGGTACGCTCCGGCCAGGTTTCCAGCTTGGGGTCATCCGTCCGCACGGCGTAGTCCAAGGCCACCTGATCCCCGGGAATCACCGCGAGGGCCGGCAGCAGGTCGGCATCATGCCGGTTGGTACCCCCGCCCAGCGCATACTCCGCCAGGGCCGGGACGCCATCCCCGTCCCCATCGCTGAAGGGGTCCACCCCGCCAAAAAGGGCGCCAAAAGAGGGCGGCTGGATGGCCAAGAACACCGGATCGCTTAACGTGACCCCGGCCACATTGGAAGCCGTCAGCGAATAAAGTCCCTCATCCGCCGCCTGCACCTGGTTCAGATTCAGGATCGCGGAGGTCTGCCCCGCCAAGGCGGTCCCGTTCAAGTTCCACTGATACGCGGGCGCAGGAAAACCTTCGACCAGGGCATCCAGGGTGATGGAACTGCCGGCCACGGCGGATAAACTCGGGCCAGCCGTGCCGCCGGGATGACGCACGAAAACAGGAGGTGAATGCACCACCACCGAAGCAACGGAACTGGTCACGCTGCCCGCCACGTTGGAGACCACGACGGAATAGGAGCCGGCATCCACCCCGGAAACACTGGAGATCGCCAAAGCCGAACCGGTGGCACCCTCCAGATTCACCCCGTTCTTCCGCCACTGAAAGCCGGGGGCCGGTCCCCCGCTCGCGCCGACCGAAAGCGTCAGCGTCGATCCCGCCAGGACCGTCTGCCCCGCCGGTTGCACCGTGATGGCGGGGGCGATGGCGGCGACAAAATTGGTCACCAACAGGTCGTCCACGGCCATCGCCACCGGGTAGGCGTTGGTGGTGATCAGCTCCCAGCGAATCCAGAGGGAATCGCCCGGGGCCACGGAAAGATTGGTGATCTGGTTGGTCAGGCGCCGGCTGTTGGCGGAAAGCGTTCCATCGAGACCCCCGTAGTAGTTGTTCCGGGTGCTGGTCACAAACTGCGCATTGGTGGCGAAGTTTTGCCAGCTTGGGCTGCGCAGCGTGGCCGCATTCACGGCGGTGGCGGCCACGACCTTGGTTCCCGTCCGGCTGGCGGAGGCGGAGGAGTACTGCTCGAGCGTGTAGATCACCCGGCAACCCTGGAGGGCCGTGCCCGTGGAGTTGCGGATGCGGATCCCGAAGAACACGCGATTGTTGGTGTAGGCGATCCCCCCCAAGGCCCGGTTGGCGCTGGAACTGGCCGACCCCATGCTGGCCAGGCCCGTCCGGGCGCGGCTGGGCACGGCATCGACATCCTGGCTGTCGTCATTGACGGTGCGGTAGCCCTCGAAGGGGTTGCGGTTGTCATCCGTGGTCGCATACCAGCCGGGCTTGTTGGTGAAAGTGGACCCAGTGCCGTTGAACCACCCCTCCCCGTTCGTCCAGCCCAGAAAACTACTGGCTCCGATCCGAAAACTGGTGGATTTGCCAAGCGTGTCGAAATTTTCCGTCAGGCCGTCTCCCACCGAAAGGAGCGAGACAAAGCCGGTTGGGGCGGCGCTGATCGACACCGTGCAGGAGCTGGAAGCCGATCCCGAGGCATTCTGCGCGGTGACGGAATAGGTTCCGCCCGAGTTGGCCGCCGCAAGGAAAGAATAGGAAGCTGAGTCGACCCCGGGAATCACCACACCATCCTTCCTCCAAACCAGGGTCGGGGGCGGGGAACCGGAAAATTCCGAGGAAAGAACCACCGGATCGCCCACGCTGGCGGCGACATCGACCAGCGGCGTAATCACGGCCGGGGCGGCGGAAATGGAAACCATGCCGGCGACCGAAGGATTCGTCCCGTTCAGGGTCACCACGTCGACCGTATAGGCACCCGCATCCGACGAAGTGACCCCATTCAACGTCAGGACCGGATTGGTCGCCCCGGCGAGGTTCACCCCGTCTTTTTTCCATTGGTAACTGACCGGGAGGCTCTCATCCGCGCTCACCGTCAGCGTCACACTGCCGCCCACGGAGGCGGAACGGTCGGCGGGATGCGTCAGGATCATCGGCGGATTGGTGGGGGCGGCCGCCGTGACGCCCACCAACCGCGCCCCGAAACCGGATTGTTCCCGGGAGGTCACCACCACGCCTCCCGTTTGCAGGTCCCCCGTGGTGCGGGTGGCGATCGGATCGGCGGAAAAATCCCAACGATGATCCTGCGCCAGCAGGAAGGAGACGATTCCGTCGCTTTGCGACTGGACGAATTCGGTGACATCCACCAGTTGCCGGACCGCATTCGTGGAGGCGGTGACTAACTGGCCCAGCATGCGGGCGGGCGGGTTGGAGCCGGTGTTCAACACGCAGTTGTGGTTGATCTGGCTGCCCGCGGAAATCCCCTGCCGGAGAAACGCCGCGGACCCCGCCCAGGTGGCATCCATTTCGGACCAGGAATCCTGGTTGAGTCCGTAGAGATGGGCTTGCACGGGGCTGTTGGTCGTCCCCGCCACTTCCAGATCCAGATAAAAGGCCCGGTAGTTGGAAATCTCAATTCCCGGGATGAGGATTTTCAGCAGAACCACTTTCCGGCCGTTGGTGGTGCCGTCGGACCGCGCCTGCAGAAGGGAACGGGTGCCGGCGGTTAGATTTTTTCCGGCGCCATCGGCGAGTTCGGTGTCCTCTTCGGCCTCAAAAGCGACCAGCCCGGCCGAGGTGGACGGCACCGTGGCCAGCCAAGCGGATTGCGCCGGCATGGAACCCAGGGAAATCATCCCGTTCGAGCCAAGGTTGCCCGCCAAGAGACCCCCGCCGCTGGTGGTCGGGCTGACGGACTCCAGCAGGACGGGAACTCGGTTGGTCAGGCCGAGCGAGGCGAGATTCAACTGCAGGGAGACGGCATTCGTGTTCTTGTTGGCCAGAAAAAATTGGTGCAGTTGCCGGTTGGTGTCCCGCGTGGCCAGCGTCCAGAGACCGGTGCTGGTGTTGGTGACGGCGCCGGCGGTGGCGGTGAAGGCCAACCGGGGCCGGCCCTGCCCCGCCGCCTTCCGGAAAAGCCGGAACACCTCGGCGGCCTTGGTCGCCCCGCCGTAATTGTTCACGGTGCCGTTGGTCTGGACGTAATGGGTGCCGTTTTTGGCCACGCCATAGTTGGTGCCGCCGGAGTCGGTCTGGCCAAATTTGAAAAGGTACAGGCCCTCGGCCCCGTGCGTGCTCAGGGCGACACTGTTGGCCCCCAGGGACACATAGTCCAAGGGTGTGTCCTGGTTGTTTGGGGTGGTGTCGTAGTTGGCGCCGGTGCGCACGTTGTACTCCGTCAGCATGAGGGGATACGGCGGATCCCCCCCCAGATCCGCCTGGATCAGGCCGGCAAGGCCGACCAGGTCCTCGATGTAGCCGCTCAGCGAACCCTCGGCAAAGGCCCGGGTGGTGTATTTCTGGTAATTGTAAACGTGAAACAGGTTCCAAGAAGGCGAGTTCGAGCCGTTGAGCTGCAGCCGGCGGTTGAGCACGGCATCCCGGCCCCACGTGTCCGGGCTCGTGTTGTATTTTTCCTGCCCGTTGGCCGTGTTGGGGGCATACACCAGGGGCACCAGGCTGCGGCCTTGGGCCTGGTTCATGTCCGCCACGGCCGTCTGGATCGCATCCGAACAGATGCGGAGGCGGAGCAGCCAGTTTTCCGGGGTCATGCCGGACCAGCCGTTCGGCTCGTTGAACATGCCAAAGCGCCGGATCCCGTAGTCGCGGGACAGGACATACGCCTGCGCATAGTAGTGCTGCCATAGTTCCCATTTGCCCGCCCAGTCGGTGTTGAGATCCAGGATCGGAAAGGTCGAGGGGCTGGCGGTGATGTTGGCCAGGACCTCCACGCCAAGGGCCGCGAGGCGGCGAAAGGCGTAATCGTAATGAATCCGGTTGGCGCCGCTGGCGTCGGTGAAGGTGTAGGTAAAATCCGCCCAGTTGATGTGGGTGGTGCTGGTGGTTCCACCGGCCCGGGCCTGCTGGATGGCCATGAAAAAGGAGGCCTCGTTCGTCACCTTGGATTTTCCCGGGGAAGTCCCCTGCCCCTGCACCTGGGAGGCGCTGATAAAGATCCGGGCGGCCTTGACCCCGGAATAACGGAACCAGTCGAACGCGTTGCCGGAATCGGTGAAATGGCCGAGATTATAACCCACCTGCGACGGCGTGAGTCCGTTGGTGGCGGTGCCCAAGGTGATCGTCTCCTGGGCCTGCAGGCCCGACCCGGCAACCGTCAACGCCAAACCCAGGACCACCGGCCACAACCCGCCGCCTCCGGCCCGAAAGTTCCGGAGGAAACCCGCGGGTGGAATCACGGCTGCAGGGTGGCCTTAAGCCGGAGAAACATCCGCGGAGCGTTGGTCGGGGCGACCGTATAGGTCACCCGCTGGAACCCGGGAGCCACCCCCGCTTGGTTGGTGGAGACGACTCGAACGGGGATTTGGGGGTTGCCAAAACCGATCTCGGGAGCCGCCTCGGCTCCGAGGATCAACTTGGTGTCATTGATGCGCTCCACCACGGTGATGGCCAGATCCGGACCGATCCACTCCGGTTTCGGACGAATTTCCGCATTGTTCGCCCCGGCACTTCCCCCCAAGGCATACTCGAGCAGGGCGGACAGCCCATCCCCGTCCAGGTCACTCTGGGCACTCTCTCCCCCGAAGGTGGAGGCAAAAGAAATCGGGGCAAACGAACCCGCCCACAGGGTGTTGGCATAATCCCCGCTTCCGGACACCCAGTTGGAAAGTTTGGCAATTTCCGTGAGCAGATAATTTTTATCTCCGCTGGTCGGACCAATGTAATAACCCGATTCGTTGCCGGGAACGGTGACGGCGGTCACACCGCTGACGAGATTGCCGCCGTGCGCCACCGTCGGTTCAGCCGACGTCCCCGATGACGTGGCATCGCTGGCCCAACCGTTGCGGCTTTGTAGGGCATAAATGAGACGATCCGCGACCGGCACACCGGATGCCTTCCCTTGGTAGATGATCAATTCATCGCCCGCAGTGGCGAAATTGAAGCTGCCCGTCTGTGACCATGGCGCACCGGCCCCAGTCGTCCAATTGAGCACCGTTCCTTTTGCCACCCCTCCCGGGGGCGCGGTGTAGGAAACAATTCCTTCCGTGGACCCGGCGTAGAATCCGCCCACAGCCAGCCAGCCATAGTCGGTTACCTGGAAGGTGCCCCCGGCAGGGATATCCACCAACGCCAGCACCCCGAAAGCATCCGTTCCATCGTTGCAGGCCACGATGGCCAAATCCCCCGGGCTGAAGGTGAACACGGCAGGCCCGGTGACCGTGAGGTTCTGGGAAACAGGGGCGGCGGGCAGGTAATTGTCATCCCCGGCCTGATTGGCCGTGATCGTGGCGGATCCCCCCGTATTGAAGGAGAGCAGGTTTCCACTGAGCGAGGCAACCGCCGGGGAGGAACTCGTGAGGGTGACCGGCAACAAGGAGCTGCTGGTTGCAATCAGGGCTCGGGCCGGATCCCCCACCGTGGCCGTGCCGGGATCCAGAACAAAGGTGATGGTCTGCGTCGCCTTGGCCAGCGAAACCGTGATATCGGCGCTGTGGGCGGAGTAGTCGGCCGTCTCGGCAAACTCCGCCCGAATCACCACCGCACCCGTCCCGCTGGTTGCGGTCAGGTTGCCTCCGGCAAGGCTCCCTCCCCCGCTCACCACGGAAAAGGTCGGGGAGTTGCTGCCGGTGCTGCTGGCCGAGAGGGTGACGGTCTGCCCGTAGGTCAGGGGTCCCGGGTTGGTAAAAGTGATCGTCGGCAGCGGCTTGGTCAGGCTCTGCACGGAGAACTGGTCGACCGAAACATCCTTCACCCCGAGGAAGTGGGTGTCCCCATTCGGCTTGGCCAGATAGAAACCCAGCCAGATCTCCTGGTCCGGCAGGATGTTGACCCCGCTCACCGTCTTGGACATGGAGGTCGGGATGATGACATTGCTGGACGCTAGGACATTGGTCAGGGGCACCCAACTGTTGCTGGCCACGGCACTGGTGGAGGCGAAGTTGGGCGGGAAATTGGCTTCGGTGGTCTCGGTGTTGGTGGCATCCAGAACCTTGTAGGACGCCGCGAGGGTGGCCATCAGGTTGGGCGGATTGGTGGCCGTGGAGGTGTTGGTCAGCGCCAAAGCCGTGAAGTTGACCCGGAAACCCTTGACCAAGCCGCCGCTGCGGTTGGCCAGGCGGAAGACCAGCATCTGCGACTTCGTTGAGGAGCCCACCCCTCCCAGGGCCAGCCCGTTCGTGGTGTTGGCCAGGACCAAAGTGCCGGTGTTGAAAGTGCCCGGCCAGCTGGCGTAGTTGGTGAAGAGTACGGGGACGGCACCCGTGTTGGTCACCGCGTAGGCGGACAGCCCCGCCACGAGGCCGTGGTTGTACCAGGCACTGTAGGCGTTGGAGATCGGGGACAAATCGAACGGGATGGCCGTAGAATTGGAGAGAATCGGCAGGTTGGTCCGGGAGGTGTCGGCCACGGTCAGGGTGGCGGAGACGTTGGTGAACCCGAGGCTGTTGGAGGCCGTCAGCGTATAGACGCCGGCATCGGAAACGGCTGCCTCCGGAATGCCGTAGCGATCGGTCGTTTCATCGGTAAGCGGCACTCCATTTTTCAGCCACTGGAGTTGGGGGATCGGCCGCCCGGAAACGGTGGCGCGGAGCTGCACGGGCGCCCCCAACGGCACGAGCTGGCTGAGCGGCGCAGCGAGGATTTCGGGCGGTAGATCCAGTCCGACGGCGCCGCTCGTCAGCCCAAGCAAACGGACATTGTCGATGGCCGAGATCGAGTTGGATCCGCCGCTTTTGACCACATTCCAACCGATCCGGATCTCCGTCCCCGGAACCACCTCCAGACCCGAGACGGCGTTCGACAAATCCGCGACCCCCGGCACGGTCCGGTTCGTCAGGTTGGCGATTAATTTCCAGCCGTTGATCACGGAAACGTTGGTCGTGTTGGCAAAGCTTGGCGGGTAAGAAGCGGGACTGGCCGGATCGAGCACCGCATTGGCCGGGGTCACCAAGTAGCTCACCGAAACCGTGTTGCTCCAGTTGCCGCCGTTAGTGGAATAGCGCCCGGCGTTGATCAGGTCCCAAACGAGGCTGAATCCGGTGAGGTTCGAAACGCTTTGGTTGACCACCCGCAGGATGAAATGACCCGGTCCGGATCCCGTGGAGGGTGCATACCCCAGCGAGTTGCTGATGCTGTAAAAATTCCCCGTCGAAGGGATCACCCCGTTGGTGGTGCCAATCACCGAGGGTGGCGGGATGTAGTTGGTCGTCACCACCGCGCCATTGGTGACGAAATTCAACTTATAGGCGCTCCAACCCGGCAGGGTGGACTCCTGTACCCAGTTGGTGGCCGTGACATTGGTGCCCGGCAGGCCGGAGAACGACTGCGTGTAACCGCCGGCAAAGGAGAATTCATTGGCCAGACCCGGGGAGTCCGCCAAGACCGCGGCCTGGGAAGGGATTACCGTGAGGGTGGCGGCCAAACTGGTGGCCGCGTTGGTCACGCCCGCGGTCACGTTCCGGCAAACCACGTCATAGGTGCCCGCCTCATTGGTGCTGACCAGAGTCAGCACGAGGCTTTCATTGGTGGCTCCGACCAGGTTCACCCCCCCTCTCCTCCATTGATAGGTGATCGGCTGGGTGCCGGAGGCTCCCACCGTGAAGGTGGCGGTCTGCCCGAGGCCGACGCTTTGGTTGACCGGCTGTGCATCGATGGTCACGGGGGTCTCCACCACCGAGCCGACCGCCGTGAGCAGAGCCGCCGTACTGGTGATGGCACCGGCGGAGTTGCTCACCACCACGTCGTAATAACCGGCGGTGTCGGCGTCGGCGGCGGCCACCGTATGGGAGGCATTGGTGGCACCGGCGATGGCCGTGCCGTTTTTCCGCCACTGATAGGAGGGAGCCGGTGAACCGGTGGCTTCCACCATGAAGGTGGCAGGACTGCCGCCCGCCACGACCCGGCTCACGGGTTCCGCCAAAATGGCGGGCCGCTCGGTCGTTTCCACCAGGTATTTTTCAAAAAATCCGATGACTTCGGGGCGCTGGTCGATCGGGCTGGGGAAGTTCGCGTTGATGCGCGAGGTTTCGTACAGGTAGTAGGAGTGCTCCCCGCCAGGAGTGTAAAGATAGCGTTCCAGCCGGGCGCCTTGGCTGCGCTGCATCATGTACATCGCCTCGGTCTGGCTGGGCCAGACATCGTCATCCGCCGTGCCGTGCACCACCATCATGGGCGCGGCGTTCTTGTTGGGGTAACGCACGGGCGAGGCCCGGCGGTACAGGGTGCGGTTGTTCCAGGCCGTATAGTCGAGGAACTGGTTCATCTGGTGGTAGTTCGGCAGGTCGGTGGCGCCGTAAAAAACCGCCGAGCACTGCACGGCCGTGCTGTAGTTGTCATAGGAATTGCCCCGCGGCGGGGGTTCCACCTTGAGATCGGACGCGGTCACCCCGACGTCGTCGTCCGGTCCGGTCATCGCCAGCATCGATCCCAGGTTGCAGCCCCAGGAGAAGCCGCAGACGCCAATTTTGTTGGTGTCGATATTATACACTCCCGTGGCCCCCCTCTGCTTGAGCCACCGCACCGCCTGCTTCGCGTCCCAGAGGTTGTTGGGCCAGCACTGCACCGTGGAGGAGGACATGGCGTAGTTGATGGCGATGACGAACCAGCCGCGGGCGGCAAACTCCTGCGCCGCCTGCACCTCGCGGTTATCGAGCTTGTCGCCGTTGTTGCCCCCTCCCCCGTGGATGATGACGATGGCCGGCACCTTGTTGGTGGAGGAGGCGAGGTTGGACGGATAATAAAGGTCCCCCAGCGTTCCGTTGCTGGCGGCCTCTAGCTCATTGTTGCCAGAACTGTAGGCCGCGAAGCTCACGTTCGTATCAGTTGTGATGGTCGCCCGCGCATAGGTGTTCACCTTCGCGGGCAGGCTGGTGACGCTTCCCGCGGCCGAGGTCACCACCACGTCGTACGTCCCGCGCTGGGTACTGGTCACGTCGACTAGGTTGTGCGTCGCGTTGGTGGCGCCCGCGATGTTGGTGCCGTCCTTGCGCCACTGGTAGGAAAGTGTGGCCGCCCCCTTGGCCTCCACCTTGAGGACGGCGTCCCGCAACAATCCCGTGGCCACCGAGAGGTTGCGCGGATGCTCGGTGATGACCGGCACCCCCGGGCGGCCCACGGTGAAGTCGCTGAGGGTGACGTTGTCGATGGCCGTGGTGGTGATGGGATCCGTGCTGGGATTTTTTTCGTCTTCCTTGGCGATATGCCAGGCCAGCCAGATCTCCTCGCCCGGGTTGAGGTTCAGGTCGCGCAGGTAGAATTCGTAGCTGTTGACGCGGCTGGAGGAGGTCGGGGCGATTTCCTTGAGCACACACTTCCAGGCGATGAGGTCGTCCACGTCGTTGCCGAATTCGGTGCGCATCGCCTCGCTGTAGTTTCCGTTGTAGGTGTTGAGATATTTGTGCGTCTCGATGAAGCGCGTGGAAATCGTCCCCTGCCCCGCCGGGAAGACCCGGTAGGCGAAGGCGACCGCATCCTTGTTGTTGGTGGAGGTGGCCACCGTGTCGTAGGCCACCCGCATGCCGGTCAGGGCGCTGCCGGTGGAATTCTTCACGCGTAAAACCACGTTGACCGACTGGCTGGAAAAAATCCCGGCGCTGCCGCTGTCGTAGGCGCTCGGGGTTCCTCCCAGGGCGCGGTCGGAGGTGTTGGCGTTGGCCAGACTGTTGAGCGTCGCGCTGCCGCCGATCGCACCCGCCGCCACGGCGGAAAGGTTCGTGATGGAGGTCGCGACCAGGTTGCCGGTGGAGACCTGTCCGCGCGTCAGGTTCGCATACCAGCCGGGAAGCGTGGCGTTGTTGGCCCAGGCCACCGATCCGCTGGCCGCGAGGGTGTTGAAGTTTTGGACATAGCTTTCTCCGAGCGCCACCTGGTTTGTGCCGGGACTGCTGGCGACGATGCTGATTTGTCCGAAGGAGTCGCCGGAAACGGAAAAAAGTAGCCCCAACACCAGAATCACCCCCGCCCGAAAGGGGCGCTCCCCATGGCGTTTGAATGTAACCCTACGGCTCATGAATAATTTATAGACAGAATTTACCTCAAGTTCGTTGAGTCTTATAGGCCCTCTATCAAGCACTCTTGTGCCTTGTATATTCTTAATGAACAGAGATTTAAATTTTCGGAGTATGGGAAGCTAAACTTTTCTTTTACGCCGGAACGCGGCCACAAGGCCCAGGCCGATCACGAACAGTCCACCTGTGGAGGGCTCCGGAATGGCTGTGCCTCCGCTGTAGCTCAAATAGAGGTTGTTGCCTTGGGTCGATAGAGACCAAAGGTTGTCCCCGGAACTTCCCGAACCGGTGGCATTGGCAAACTTCGTCGTGACGATGGTGAAATCATCCGGGTTGAAGCTCTGGATTCCCCCCGAAGCGGTGGCGATCAGGAAGTCGTAGTTGGCTGTGCTGTCGAACCCGGCGATGGACCCCTCCGAGTTGTTGGGAAGCAGGGAGATCACCTCGATGATAAAGCGGTTGCCGGAGGAAGCCGTGATATCGAGCAACCCGCTCACGTTAAGAAAATCCCAGTTCGTGCCGGCCGAACCCAGGAAATTATTCAGCTCCCACTCCAAGATTCCCCCTCCCTGCCAAACCGCCGAGGCCGCCGTCATTGTTCCCGGACTGTTACCCACGGCCAGACGTCCGCCGGATGCGACCGTCAAGGCCCCCACCGTTCCGGAACCTTTTAAACGGCCTCCGCTGTTCACGCGCAGGGAGGATCCGCTTCCCACGTTGGCCCCGGAACTCACCACCAGATCCCCTTGGTTCACCTCCACCAGTCCCGTGAACGTGGGCGAGTTTCCGCCTATCTGCACCGTGCCCACCCCGGTCTTCTTGAAATCTCCCGCCCCCTCCAATCCGCCCGAAAGATTTAAGGTCCGTCCGCTTTCCGTGCTCAACGTGACCGCATTGGCTCCCGAACCGGTGGAACGGACGATTGCTCCGATCGCTTGGGTGCCTGCCGCCGCCGCCGCGATGGTTCCCCCTTGCCCCGGATCCATGGTGCCCTCGGACGCCCCGGTCCCGGTGATGGTCAGGCCCCAGCTGGCCAGTTGGCCCACCCCGCCCTGGGCCCGGTCGGCCACCAAGAGGCTCCATTTGTTGCTGGCCAGCCAAGAGCCGTCGAACGCGGTGTTGAAACTGTAATTGGCCGTCAGCGTGGTGGCGCTGTTGTTGGGATCGGTCGAAAAATAGTTGAAGACCGTCGCCGTCCGCTCGGCTTCCGAGGCCGTCCCATGCGTCAGGCTGGCAAACATGTCCCCCAGCCACATCGGGTTGGAAGCCGATGGGCTGGTCAGGTTCACGTTGAGGTTTACCCCGGTGATTTCGGAAATGCCGGCGTTGGCGATCGTCAGGGTGCTGACGTACTGGCCTCGGTCCGGAATGGTGGCCGCCGGGTTGGTCGCGTACTGCACGGTCACCTGGGCCCGGGCGGGAACCGCCACTGCCAGCAGAAGCACAAAACCCAGACGCAGGAAGGAACTCATTTTGGTTTTCATCGATTATGGGCCCACCGCGGCCCGGAAGAACATGCTTCCGTTCCAGTCGGCGGTATGGTCTCCCGCTTTGGTGATGGTCACGGAGAAGGACCCGGTCGCCCCGGTCGCCTGCGCCCCGGTGCTGGTCCACGCGGCCTCACTTAGATCCCCCTTGTACTCCACAGTGTAATTCTGGTTGGGCACCCCGATGAAATCCATCGTGACGCTGGTCTGGGTGCCGTCATAGGTCGCCGTGCCCAGACCCACGATCTGCAGATCGAAGGAGGGCGGCGCAGCCTCGGTCGTCACGCTCACCGTGCCCGTGGCCGTCTTGCCGGTGATGGCATCCGTCACCGTGTAGGTGAAGCTGTCGCTGGCTGCCGCGGACGGGGTGAAGAGGACAAACGCCCCGCTAATCGCGGCCGTCCCCGTGCCGTTGGCCACGGCAGTGATGGAGAGGTTGTCGGTCAAGCCGGTGCCGTCGGTGTCGATGCGGCTGTCGTTGGCCAGCAGCGTCGCCGTGGGAATCTTGATTCGGGAATTGTCCGCCGGTTTGGTCACCGTGTCATTACCCGGCGCCGGCCCAGCCACGATGTAATCCGTGCTGCGCGAGCCGGAGTAGTTCCCGTCGCTGGAGGTCGCTGTCACCGTGTAGAAGCCGCCGGCCGTCGGCGCGGTGCCGGAAGGTCCGTAGGTGGTCCCCGCCCGGCCCGCGTAGCTGAAGTTGAAGCCACTCACACCCGTGGCGCTGGCAGTGTAACTGTCGCCGCTTCGAGTCAGGGTGATATCGCCGCTGGCCAAGGTGGCCGCACCGATCGTGAAGCCGAAAGCGGCCGAGGTCGCGCTGTTGTAGTTGGTGTCGGCGGCCACCGTCGCGGTGGCCCGGTAGGTGCCGGCCTGGGTCGGCCGCGTGGCGCTGGGACCGTAGCTGGTCAGCCCCGTTCCCTCGTAGCTGTAGGTGACCGCCCCGCCCGAACCGGTCTTGTTCGAAGTGGCCGGGCCCTGCGCCGCGCCGTTGTAGGTGAAGCTGCTGCTTCCGGTGACCTCGATGGTTGACGAGGCCTTGGCCACCGAGCTCGCGGCCGTCGCCACGGTCGAGGAGACCGTTCCGTAGTGCCAGTAGGTCGAGAGGGTCACGTTGCCGGAATAGGAGGTGGCGGCGGCGTTGGCGGTTAAACGGACCGAGA
This sequence comes from uncultured Akkermansia sp., assembly GCA_964635945.1. Classification (GTDB taxonomy): domain Bacteria; phylum Verrucomicrobiota; class Verrucomicrobiia; order Methylacidiphilales; family Verrucolacustridaceae; genus Verrucolacustris. The sequence goes on from CAZWQT010000013.1 coordinate 13,135, forward strand.
GGGTTCCGCTCACCGAACCGGCGGTGGGTGAAAAGGACGCCGTGTTTCCGAAATTCACGCCATCGCTGGAGACCTCGAATCCGGCCGGCGCGGTTGCGGTGACCGGACCGAGGAGATTGGAACCGCTGACCGCCACGGTGGTGGCCGAGGAGGCTGTCCCGTAGGTGGTGCTCACGGCGGAGAGGGAACCCGTGCTGACGACGGCAGGATTGGGTGCCGGGGCAAAGTCGACACCTCGGAAGACATAGTTTGCACCCGAGGAAGCAATGGTTTCAGGGGTTGCACCCGCCCCGGTATCCACAATCTTCACCACCGAGTTCAAGGCGCTACCGCTGGTGGGCAAGGTAGTGGCGTAGGCCACGGCCGGGCTTTGGGAGAAATCCACCGCGAGTCCCCGAACAGGCACTTGGATGGTATAAGCCAGACTCCAAGTTGCGCCCGACTTCACCCATTTTTGCAGTCCTCCGCCGGTGGCCGTGGTGTTGTCATCCGCCACGTAAACGGTGTTGCCGTCCGGGCTGATGGCGAATTCATACGGGCTGGAGGCCGAACCGGTGGCCACGATCTGAGTCGCCGTCTGCCCCGTGGTCGTCGGAAGTCCCGAGCCCACCTTGTAGATGCCCCTCGTCGTGGTGCCGCTGCCGGTGGAGAAATAAAGATCCCCGTTGTAAATCCCCAGCATCCGAACGTTGCTGATGGTGGTGGAAATTTGGACAAAGGAGGTTCCGTTGTAATACCACACGCCCGCGGAGGATCCGGAGGCGGTGGTTCCGCCAGTGTAGAAGGTGTTGGCCCCGGTGGGGATGGCACTACGGAAGTTGGACCCGCTGTAGATGGATCCGTCCGTGGGCATGACCCCTCGCCCGCTGAGATCAGCCCCGTAACCCAGGATATTGGCGGCCTTGGTGTTCAAATTTACAACCGTGGCAGTAGTCAATGCCGAGTTGTAGCCAGGCACGGCAACATAGGCTCCGTAGCTGTTCAGAAATCCGTTGGAACCGGAAGAGCCGGTGTCGGTCAAGAGGTTGGAGCCTTCAAACACCCCGCCGTCCACCACCTGCACCAGGGAGCCGGCTGTGGTCAATTCGACGATGCCGATCTTGGAGGCGTTTCCACTCAGAACCGTGGTCCCATCCCCGATCCGGTTGACGATCAGGTTGCCGCGGGTGAATCCCCGCACCTGAATCGATCCGGCCACGTAATTGATCGTGTAGTTGGCGGGGCTGAAGGTGCCGCCGGTGGCCGCGGAGGGAACCACCTGGCCCGCATAAATGCCCGGCACCGCACCGTCCCCGGTGGCTGCCCCCGCCGATCCGTAGGCGATGGTCACCGAACCAATGGTCTCGCTGCCCACCAGACCGCTGCTGGTGAAGGCGGTGGAGCCGCTCCCGCCGGTCAGCACTGCGCCCATGTTCTTGGCGACATTGTTGGCCGTGACCGTGAGCGCCTTGGGCGTGATGTCCGCGGAAAGCCCGGTCGGCTGGGGGAAAGTGTAGTTGGCTCCGTCCGCCCCGCCTGCAGTAAGGCTGGCCGTCACCTCAATCCCCGTGCCCACGTTGGCGGAGGCAAAAGCTCCGCCGCCCGACAGCGCCACCGTATCCCCTTCCAAAGCCCCGGAAAGCGTACCGGAAATCGTGGCCGTGGTGGTGCCGTCATAGACCTTGTTGCTGACCGAGACCGCGGAAAGGGTCAGCTCCTTGGCGGTGATGTCGGCCGAGAGCACCGGCTGGGTCACGGAGTAGTTGGCGGTCGGGGCCGAAAAGTTTCCGGACGCCACCAGCACCTTGCCGTTCCCCACGGTCTTGTTTCCGAATGTCCAGGTAATGGTGTCAGTAACAGCGTGGTTCTCGTCGTTCACCAAACCGGAATAGGTCGGCGAGCCAGAGACAGATACGGCCGTCGTGCCGTCATACACCCTAGAGGAGGGATTGAGCCCGGTGATCGAGAGCGCTTTTTTCGAGACCGAACTGGCCGGCACCGCCACGGTCTTGGGGGTGGCTCCCCCACCTTCAACAGTCACGTTCCCCGAATAGCTGCCAAAGCCGGTGGCGGCCGCCAGCCGCACAGAAATCGTGGTGCTGCCAACCGTCCCACCGCTGTGCGCCAAAGTCAGACTGCCACTGTAAGCTCCCCCGCTGGAAACCTCGAAGCCTGCCGGGGCCGTTACCGTCAGATCCCCGGTCAAAAATCCACCGCTCACCGTGAAGGTGCTTGCCGAGGAGGCGGTGCCGTAAGTCGTGCTCATCGCACTGAGACTGCCGATGGTGGAGATCACCGGTTCGGCACTCACGGTCAGATCCCCGGCCACATAGCTGATCGAATAGTTGGAGGCGGTGAACGTCCCGCCCGTGGCTGCCGAGGGAGTGACCGAACCGGTGTACGCTCCTGCGACATCTTCAGCCGCCGCACCGCTGCCGTAGGAGATGGTCACGGTTCCGATGGTCTCGCTGCCAACCAGGCCGCTGCTGGTGAAACCGGTGGACCCCGCACCGCCCGTCAGCGTTGTGCCCTGGACCTTGGTGGCGTTGTTGGCCGTGATGGTCAGGGCCTTGGCGTCCACCGTCAGATTCGCGCCGGTGTAGGTGATGTCGTAGTTGGGGTTGTTGGCGTTGCTGACGGTTCCCTGCGTGATCGCATACGTGCCCACATTGGAAGATTGGGTTGCCGTAGTGGCCAAGGAACCGGTCAGGGTTTCAGCACCCACCAAGCCAGAGGCGCTAAAGGTCAGGGCCGGATTGGCGTCGCCGTAGGTCTTGGATTTGGCATCGGCCGTCACCGTGACGGCTTTTCTGGAAACCGTCAGGGTCTGGTTGACCGAAGAGGCGGCGGCAAAGGAACCGTTGCCCGACTGGCTGGCGGTGATCGTGGTGCTGCCCGCACCGACGATGGTCACCGTGCTGCCCGAAACCGTCGCCACCCCCGTGTTGGAACTGGTGTAGGAAACGGTCAGACCGGAAGAGGCGGTCGCAGAGAGGATAAAGGTGGAATCCCCGTACGTTTGGCCGGCGAGAGAGCCAAAGGTGATGGTTTGGGTATCCAGCACGGTAAAGGTCCAGGAGGGATAGGTGGCAAGAATGGTGCTCCCCCGGGTCCAGTTGGCGGAAACTCCTAAAGATGAAAGGATCTGATCTTTCGTGCCTGTGACCGACGTGGCGGTCAGATAAGAGTCAGCAGAACCGTAGTTGATAAAAGTGGTGCCAACCGTTAAGCCCGGAGGGACATAGGTCTGTGCCGCCGTCGGCGTTCCCGTGGTTGTGTAGCTGGAAGCAGCATGAAAGGTGAAGAGAAACGCCAGCGTGGTGGAGCCTTGGTAAGCCAGAATCTGGTCACCCGTATTGTTGAGGCCAAGGGGAGACCCCGTAACCGTTCCTGCAGTAACTGTGCCGGCGCCAGTGCCGGTCTCCCAAGTCACCACCGTGCCCCTGCTCACCCCTCCAGCGGGTGCGGTCCAGGTGATGGTTTGTTCTGATGTGTTTAAGGCCGAGGTCGAGCCGTTCCAGCCGTTATCGGTGAACTTGATGACAGTGGTCCCAGGAAGATTAACCAGCGCCACAAAGGAAAACTTGTCGGGTGTATCGGCTTGATAGCCGATGATCGCGATATCCCCCGGATTCAGGATCGGGGAGACCGACAGCGTCTGCGTGGCCGTGGCCGAATTATAATTGGAATCCCCGGGGCTGCTGGCCGTCAGGGTGGTCGTTCCAGCAGCCACCAGCGTGACCGTATTTACACTGACCGTCGCCACCCCCGTGGCGGAACTGGAAAAGGTGATCCCCGCGGTCAAAGAACTGACGGATGAAGTGGCGGAAATGGCGAAGGCCGCTTCGTTGGCAAACTTGGTGGCGTTGGCTCCCAGGCTGAAGGTGATCGTCTGGTTGGCCTTGTTGATCGTGCCGGTCAGAGTCGGTTGGGTCAGGCTGTAATTGGCGGCATCCGCGCCTCCCAGGCTCAGGCTGGCCGTAACTGCCTTGTCGCTGCCGGCATTGGCATCGGCAAAGGCTCCGCCTCCGGAAACGGTGACGACATCCGCCCCAATCACTCCCACCAGCGTGGCTCCGGTAATGGTGGCGGTGGTCGTGCCATCGTAGTTTTTGGCTGTTACGGAGGCTCCCGTCACCGTCAGCGCCTTCTGGGTGACGTTGGCCGTCAGGCCGGTCGGCTGCGCCACCGTGTAATTCCCCGCCTTCGCCCCGCTCAGGCTGTAGCCACTGGCGGTGATTGCCTTCCCGTTCGCTGCGGTCTTGGTGGCGAAGGAGAAGCTGGGTGTTCCGGAAAGGGACACGTCATCGCTGAAGAGAACGCCGTTGAGGGTGGCGGTGCCGGTCACGCTGGCGGAGGTGGAACCGTCATACTCCCGGTTCGCGCCGGTCAACCCGGAGATGGTGAGGCCTAGCGCGGAGACGGCGTTGCCGGAGGCGGCGGTGGCCACACTACTGGACGCACCTCCCCCACTCACAGAGATGGAAGCGTTATTGTAACTGCCGCCGACATCGGCGTTATTTTTGAGGCGAACCTGGATGGTGGTGCTGCCGACCACCCCATCCGTCGCGGTCAGGGTGACGCTGTTTCCGTAGGCCCCACCCGAAGAGACCTCCATCCCCGCGGGTGCGGTGACCGTCAGGTCACCCGTCAGGCTGACACCAGAAACGGTGAAGGAAGCGGCCGAGGAAGCGGTGCCGTAGGTGGTGGTGAGCGGGGAAGATAGAAGGGCGGGATTGACCGTGATGGTGGGGGAGCTGGGAGCCGTGGGAGAGGCGGTGGTCGTGGCCGAGGCGGTGCCGCCACCGAAGGAATTAACCGCCCGGATCTGGACGTCATAGGGGGTGCCATTGGCCAGGCCCGTGATCACGAGAGGGCTGGAGGTCACCGCCGGCGAAGGCGTGTTCCAGGAACTGCCGCCATTCAGGGAGTACTCGTAGTTGGTGATACTCGCACCCCCGTTCGAGGAGGGTGCGGTGAAGGCGACCGAAAGTTGCGCATTCCCCGCGGTGATGGAGGAAATGGCTGGGGCAGTCGCAGCGATCGCGAGGATATCGGCAGATAACGAAGGCTGGGTGACGGTATAGTTGGCCGAAGGGGCACTAAAGGTCCCAGTCCGGGTCAGTACTTTCCCGGTGCCAACGTTGGCGTCAGCAAAAGCCCAGGTGACCGTGCCGGTGACGGAGAAGGAGTCCCCGTTGGCCAGACCAACGTAGGTGGGCGTTCCCGTCACGGTGGCGGTGGTGGTTCCATCCCAGTTTTTGTTCGCCGCATTCAGCCCGGTGATCGTCAGAGCCTTGGCGCTGACCGTGTTGCCGGAGGATGGCGTGGTGATGTTGACGCTGCTGGCGCCGGTGCTGGAAAGAACGATGTTTTGGGAGTTGTAGGAACCGCCAACCGCAGCAGTAGCCGCTAAACGGACTCTAAGGGTTCCGCTCGCTGAACCCCCGCTCTGCGTGAATGTGGCCGTGGATCCGTAGTTGGATCCGTCGCTGGATACCTCAAAACCGGTGGGCGCGGTGGCGACTAGGTTTGCAGATAGATTAAAGCCGGAAACTGAGAATGTCTGGACTGCTGATGCAGTCCCGTAAGTTGTAGAAAATGCGGAAGCCGCGCCCCCCCCGGATATTGTGGGGACAGTCGAGCCTGTTACTGAAATAGTATCAATCGCAATACCAGAGCTGTTTCCGCCTTCAGTTCCGCGCCAGGTTGCCCATCGGATTTGCACGACCGGCTTGTTTTCGGCTGCCGCAGGCAATGTCGCGCTGACTGTTGTTTTGACGCCAGTTGTTCCTGCTGATTGCGAATATGGATTCGAGCCTGATGCTGGCGTCAAGGTGGTCCAACTCCCTGAGGTGCCAACTCGATATTGAGCCACAATGCCAACCGTTTTCGCTTCTGCCCTTATGATTTCAATAACGTAAGAAAGGGTGATGCTCGATTTGCTGGTTGTATCAATTGCTAAAGCTAATTGAGGTATGAAGGTTGAAGTTTGTTGAAAATATAAGCGTCCATTACTACTAGTCGCGTACCCGTAAATACCTCCAGTTAAAGTTGAAGTAGTTGCCGCAGTAATTGTGGCGTGATCTCCGGTGGGTGCTGAGGATTCTGCCAGGCTTTGTGTGGTGGGAGAAGAGCTACCAAAATTCCAAACAGCAAGACCGCCAGGCAAAGTAGTGAATGTGGATGTACCAAAATTTGCGCTGTAAGGAAGCGACTGTGCAGTCGGCGCGGTTTGAGAAAAACCAATCTCTGGACTGCAAACCAACAAATTTATCATCGCCACTAGGGGCAGCCATCCGAACCGTCCAGGAATCAAAGGGCGCACCGAAAATTTTTCATGCCCTGAAGGTGCCAAACGATGATGCATAAAACTTGGTACACGCATTTCAGTCGATTTGCCTAAAAATAATTGTTTGTATCGCGCGGATCAAGGGTCAAAATATGCACATATTCGCATGAAATGTCTTAATTCTGAAACATTTACAGATGAGTTTTTACGCAAAACGGTATCTCTTTTAGTGTATTTATGCATAAGTGTGCTTATACAAACTAGTGCGCAAAATCCTTTATCCGATAGGAAATAGCGACATGAGAAGGGTCACGCTCACGGATGTCGCCCAGGAGGCAGGCGTCCACCACTCCACCGTCTCCCGGGCCCTCAAGCACCACCCGGGCATCCCGGAAAAAACCCGGGAGAAAATCATGGTCGTCGTCCGCCGCCTCAAATACGTCCCCGATCCCCATCTCTCCGCCCTCGCCGCCTACAAAAACTCCCAGCGCCCCGTCGGCTTCCTCGCCAACCTCGCCTGGATCACCAACTTCCCCGCCGAGGAGGGGTGGAAAGAAAACCCCCACTTCCCCGCGTACTACCACGGCGCCAAAACCCGCGCTGCCGAGCTCGGCTACGGGCTCGACACCATCTGGCTCCCCGGCGTCGCCGCCATCGGCAAATCCCCCTCCCAGGTCCTCCGCAACCGCTCCATCCGCGGCCTGCTTCTTCCTCCCCAGCCGGCGCCGGACGCCTCGCTCGACCTGGACTGGGACGAGTTCAGCGCCGTCTCCTTCGGCTTCACCCTCACCCATCCCTCCCTTCACAACGTGGCCATCGACCATTTCCGCTCCATCCAGAAACTCCTCCGGGAACTTCACCGGCTCGGCTACCGTCGGCCCCGCCTCATCCTCTCCCTCAAATCGGACCAACGCGTCTCCTTCGCCTGGTCGGCCGGCTTCCACGTCGGAGTCCAGCAGACCGGCCTGTTACCGTCCGACCCGGTCCACCTCACCTCCCCGGACTTCCGCGAGTTCGTCGCCGCCGTGAAAAAAGCCAAACCGGACGTCATCCTGACGACCCGCGGTTGGGCCACCCTCGCCCGCCATCAGTTGCCCGCCGCCGGCGTGCGCGTGCCGGAGGAGGTGGGCCTCGCCGGGGTGAACTTCACCTCCGCCGACAAGGGCCTGGGCGGCATCCACGAGGACGGCACCCTCCTCGGCAAACACGCCGTGGAGATGCTCACCGCCATGCTCCAGCGCGGGGAAAAAGGCGTCCCGAAAAATGTAAAGCACCTGATCACCGAGGGGGAATTTTCCCGCGGCACCACCCTTCACCCCGTCACCAGTTCCGCCTGAGGCGAAACCGGCTTCTCTATTCCTTCGGGGCTTCCTCCGCGGCCTTCTCCTCTTCCTTCTCCTCCCCCGCCTTGCCACGGGTCACGGCCACGCTGGCCGCGGTGGAAGGATCGTCGGCTTTCGGCTCCACCGTCACCTTCCAGTCTTTTTTCAGATCCTCATAGGTCTTGGCCTCGCCGTTGATGGTGATCTTGGTGTCGGCCGCAATGTTGAACCCGAGGGAATCGCCCCCACCCTTGGGTTTCACGGTGATCTTCTTCTCTCCCGAAGAGATGAAGCCAATCCGGCCGACGGCCGGTTTCGAGGATTTGTTGAGTTTCGACTCTGCCTGCGCCCCGCCGGCCAACCCGAGGACGCACGCCCACACCAACAAAGAGAGGATGGATTTGTTCATGATCCCACTCCTATACCCGTCAGAAGGCGCGAACAGCCGGAAAATCGGCCCACCCAGTGCACACTTGTTCTCAGGCCCGCTTCAACTGGAGCGCCCGGAGGCTCGGATTAAGCAGTTGGAGAAGGAGAAGAGAAACCAGATAAGCCCCGGCACAAAAACCAAAGAGCCAGCCGTAGCCCAGAGTGACGTTCCCGAGCGCCTTGAAATGGTCGAGGAGCATCCCCGTCAAGAGCGGGAAGAGCATTCCCCCGATGGCGCCCGCCATCCCGCCGATTCCCGTCACCGAGGCCACCGCCTCCTTCGGGAAGGTGTCGGACACCGTGGTGAACAGGTTGGCCGACCACGCCTGGTGGGCCGCCCCGGCCAGACCGATGAGCAGCACCGCCCCCCAGTCGCCCAAATGGGTCACCGCCAAGATCGGCACCACACAGAGCGCAAAGAAAAACATCCCCGTCTTGCGGGCCCGGTTCACCGTCCACCCGCTCTTGGCCAGATGCCCGGTCACCCAGCCGCCCGCGATGCTGAGGACCGTGACAATCGCGTAGATGGTGACGAGCAGCAGCCAGCTCTTCTTGATGTCGAGCCCGCGGGTCTGCTTGAAAAAATCCGGCAGCCAGATCAGGAAGAACCACCAGACCGGATCGGTGATGAACTTGGGCAGGATGAAAGCCCACGTCTGCCGGTAGCGCAGCAGCTGGCCCCAGGGAATTTTAACCGCCGGACCTTCATCGCCATCGGACCGGATGTGGGCCAGTTCCTCCGCGGAAACGCCGCTTTTTTTCTCGGGCGCTTCAAACCACGGCATCCAGAAAAACAGCCAGACGAAGCCCACCAGTCCGGCCGCGAGGAAGGCGGAGTGCCAGCCGAAGGTCAGGGCCATCCACGGCACGACCGCCGGAGCCACAATCGCCCCCACGTTGGCGCCGGAGTTGAACAGACTGGTGGCCAGGGCCCGCTCCTTCTTGGGAAACCAGAGGGCCGTGGCCTTGATGGCGGCGGGAAAATTGCCGCCTTCGCCCAGCCCCAGGGCGATCCGCGCCCAGAAAAATCCTCCCACCGTGCTGACCAGGGCATGGGCCATCGCCGCCAGGCTCCAAGCCCCGATCGAAACCGCGTAGCCGATCTTCGTCCCATACTTGTCGATGAACCAGCCGAACAGGAGCAGGCTCAGCCCATAGGCCCCCTGGAAGGCGGAGTTCACCATGCCGAACTGGGCATTCGTCCAGTGGAGTTGGTCGTCGAGAATCGGCTTGAGGAGGGAGAGAATCTGCCGGTCGATGTAGTTGATGGTGGTGGCGAAAAACAACAGGGCGCAGACGGCCCAGCGGTGTCCGATCATTTTGGCGAGTAGGTTCATCGATCAGCTCCTTTCCGGTTTCCAGCGGGACTGCAGTTCCGGGCGGATCACCTCCGCCATCCGGCGGTAGCCCTCCGCGTTGAGATGCAGGCCGTCCTCGACATAAAGATCCGTCCGGGGCTCCCCGCCCTTCGTCTCAAAGGCGGGATTAATCTCCAGATAAAAAATTCTCTTCGACCCGTCGGCCAAGCCGGCGAGGCCGCGGTTCACCTCCCGCACCGCCTGCGCCTGTCCATCGCGCCGTTTTTGTGGCGAGTTCATCACCGAGACCAGGACGATCCCCGCCCCGGGGAGCGCGGTCTGCACCTGGCCGATCCACTCCCGCGTCCGCGCCACCACCTCGGCGGGATCCTTGCCGTTCTTCACGTCGTTGCTGCCACAGTACCAGACCACCAGGTCGGGGCGGCAAGGCGGCACCACCCGGTCGAAAAAGCGGAGCTGGTGGGAGGTGTGGGAACCGCCAAAGGCCCGGTTCGTCACGGGCAGCGGGGCGAGGTCGGCCGGTGCGGTTTTCCACTGGCGGAAGATACTGCTGCCCACGAGGAGGATTCCCCCGGGAGCCGGAACCGGCTCCTCCGCAAACTTCTCCACCTGCACCTCCAGCTTGGAAGGCGGCTGGGCCGGCGCCGGTGTTTCGGCGGCGGGGGCCTGAAAGACGGCCCCGGCGAGGAAAAGGAGAAAGAAAAGCTTCAAGGCTTGGCGGATCGGTCCATCCACCCGGTGAGCGGATAGGCCGCACGATTGATCTCCTCCATGGACTTGAGCAGCGGCTCGTAGGGCTGGTACCGGTTGCTGACGATTCCCTTGTTGGCCGTGCCCTTTTTGCCATCGGTGCTTTCCGGATCCTCGTCCTGGTAGCGGAACCAGTGCCAGCCCACGCAGCCGCGGCTTTCCAGGAGCGTGATGACGAAATTTTCATAAAACTTCCCGCGGTCGGCCTGGGTCTTCACCTCCCAGCCGGCCGCCGCCTTCATCGTGGCGTTGGCCATGCTGCTGTCCGCTCCCTTCACATAAAATTCGGTCACCATGAACGGCTTCCCGGCCGTCTCCACCCACTCCCGGATGATCTCCGGCTCCGGGCCCCAGCGGCTGTAGTAGTTCACCGACACCACATCGAGGTGGCGGCCGGCCGCCTGCCAGATCGGCTTCACGTATTTGGGCCGGCCGTGCAGGCGGGAACCGAGACATAGATGATGCGGGTCGACCGACCGCACCGCCTCGGTGGTGACGCGGTAGTAGTGGTCGAACCAGTGACCGGCCCATTCGGCCTGCTCATCCTTGGAAACCACCAGCCCGGCCACAGGGGTGTCTTCTGTCAGGCCACGCTTTTCCCGGAGCCAGCGGCGCGCCTCGCGGCGGGTGCTCTCCCGGAGGGGATCGGAGGCATCCTCCCGCAGGGCGCTTTCCAGATCCGGCGTGATGATCTCGTTGTCCGAATAGGTTCCCAACAGGAACTTGTCCTCCCGGAGGTTTCCCAACCTGGCGGCGGCCTCTTCCCGGCAGTGGACGTTGAAGCCCTCGTCAAAGACGGGGAGCACGCTGGCATCGCCGGTTTCCCCCTGCTTCCACTGCTTCAGGCCGATTTTTTTCAGGTAGCTGGCGAACAGTCCGAGGTTGAAGGTGTAGACGAGCGGAGGGGGTGGCACCGCGGTCATCACCGGAAGCTCCGGCCAGCAGCCCAAGCCGTTGAAACCTTTTTGCCGCAGCCAGGCGGTGGTCTCGGCCGCCCACTTCTCCTCCGTGCCGTATTTTTCCACAAAAACCTTTTTCGCCCCGGGCGAAGCGAGCGGCCGGACCGAAGCCACGCCGATATGAAGAAATCGATAACCCTCCGGATCCACCAGCCACCAGCGGTCGCCGATCTTTTTCGCACGAAAGTAGCCCGATGAATTGCCTCCCTCCACCGGGCCGGGGTTTTTCCAGCCGCCGTACTGGGTCAGTTCGACCCGGCCGGGTCCTGAAAATCCCTTGAGGTCATCCAGGGTGCGGGTGGGAAAAGCTTCCCAAGCTTTGTCAGGGGCTTTCCTGGCCTCGACCGGCCCGGCCGACCCAACCGATGACAGCCCAAGGGAGAGACCCAGAACGACAAACAGGAGCTTCATGGCTCTTTCAGGTGACGGTCGAGCCAGGCGAAGACGAGATCCGCGATGTCCATCAGGATCGGCCCGTTCCGTTTCATCCGAACCTCGAAATCAAAGGTGTGTGGCGCGTCCGGAATCAGAACGAGGGCATTGCGGTCGGCTGCCAACTTCTCCTTGAGTGCCTCGGCCTCGGCCTGGGTGGAAATGGTGTATTCAGGACATGCCAGACCGGCCTCCAGAAGCTTGGAGCGAAGAAGTTGGCTTTGGGCGGGGAGGACCACGGTGTCGCCGGTGCCGTGAACCATGAGAAGAGGCGGGGCGTCCTTGTCGACGTAGCTGGTGGGCGAGCCCTTGCGGTACAACTCGGGTGCCTCGGCCTTGGTTTTGTTGAACATGGCCATCTCCGGCTTGTTGGGGTCGGTCACCGGCCGGTCGCTCTTATAGGTCATTAGGTCGACCGCCCCGTAGAAGTCGACCGCGCAACGGATTTTGGTGGAGATGTTTGTCCGGGTGCCCTCGCCGTCGAAACCGTCCTCCGGACCGGTCAGCGCCAGCATGAAGGCAAGGTTGCCGCCGGCGGAACCGCCGAGGGCGCCGATCCGGTCGGGGTCGATGTTGTATTTTTGGGCGTTCAGCTTGAGCCAGCGGACAGACTCCTTCACATCGTGGACGTTTTGCGGCCAGGTCACCTGACCCTTCATTTTGCGAAGCTTGTAGTTGATGCTCATGGCCAGGTAGCCGCGCTTGCTGGCGTTGGTCCCGAAGTTGATCTCGCGGAATCGGCGCTTGTCCCCGTCGTTGAAGCCGCCCCCATGGATCAGGATCAGGGCGGGCGCCTTTTTCCCAGCCGGGACGTTAAGGGGGAGATAGAGGTCGGCCTTTTCCTTCCGATCCCCCTCCAGAAAGGAGACGTCCAGCTCGTGGGGGATGTCCGCGGGGATGGTGAGCTCTTTTTTGGCCGACTTGGGAGTGGATTCCGTGGATGCAGGCTCATCGCCGGGCTCCGGTTCCTGGGCCGGTAACGGGGCAAGACCCAGCAGGGAGAGAGAAAGAAGAAGGAGGAGAAGTCTTGTTTTCATGGGGCGAGGACCGCAAAGCGGCCGTTTTGGCGAATATCCACGGAGGAGGAGCCGATCTCCACCTCAAATTCCCCAGGCTCGACCGTCCGCTTCCCGGCGGCATCGATCAGCTCCAGATCCCCGGGCCCAAGCCGGAAACGAACCGTCTTTTTTTCTCCCGGACGAAGGGAAATCCGTTGAAAGCCCCGCAGCACCTTTTCGTAAGGCGTGACCGAGGCGAGCAGATCCTTCACGTAAAGCTGCACCACCTCCTCCCCGGCCACCCGGCCGCTGTTTTTCACCTCCACGGAAATCTCCACCTCACCCTCCGGCCGGATTTTTCCGGGGCTGATCTTGAGACCGGAGTAAGAGAACTCCGTGTAGCTCAACCCGTGGCCGAAAGGATAGAGGGCGCCGGTGACCAGGCTGTTGCCCGCCCCGTTGGGATCCTCCCCCTTCCCCATCCCGGCCTGGCTGGCCGGCTTGGCGGGGAAGTTGAATTCGATCTGCCCGACGCTGCGGGGAAACGTCACCGGAAGTTTTCCCCCTGGGTTTAAATCTCCAAACAGCACCTCCGCCACCGCCTGACCGCCGTACTCCCCCGGAAACCAGGCGGCCAGGATCGCCGGCACCTTGGTCTGGACCAGATTGATGGTGAGCGGGCGCCCCCCGAATATGACCGACACTACAGGCTTGCCGGTGCCGGCCAGGGCCCGCACCAGATCGTTTTGAAATCCAGGCAAATCAAGGGAGGTTCGGCTTTTGCTCTCCCCCACCATTGCGTCCGATTCGCCCAGCACCACCACCACGGCGTCCGCCTGGCCGGCCATCCGGACCGCCTCGTCGATCCCGGCCTTTTCTTTGTCGGTGGGCGGTTCGGGCAAAATCTCCGAAAGCGGCCAGCGGGCGTCGGCATAGTCGCAGCCCTTGGCGTACAAAATTTCCGCCCCCGGCGCGATCTGCCGAATCCCCTCCTCCACCGAGATGACCTCCCCGCCAAAGGAGCCGTACCGGCTGAGCGAACTGACCTCCTCGCGGGCACCCGGGCCGCAAACGAGGATCTTTTTGATTTTTTTTGAAAGCGGCAGGGTCTGGTTTTCGTTTTTCAGCAGCACCAACGATTCCCGCGAGGCCTGCTTGGCCACCTCCCGATGGGCGGCGGAGCCGACGACGGCGTCCGAGGCGGCTGGATCGGGCACAGGCAGGCGATCGAACAGCCCCAGCTGAAATTTCACCCGCAACACGTCGCGCACGCGGTCATCGACCACCTTCTCCGACAGGCGCCCCTGCCTCACCAGCTCCCGCACCGGCCGAATGAACTTTTCCGGTGGGTTGAACTCCGTCCGGACGTTTCCTCCCCCCTCGAGAAACTGGAGGCACGCCTCGGCGTAGTCCCGGGCCACCCGGTGTTTGCTGGCCAGATACTCGACGGCATCACTGTCCGAAACCACGTAGCCGCGAAAGCCGTAGCGGCCGCGCAGGATATCAACCATGAATTCCCGGCTAGCGGAGATGGGCACGCCGTCAAAGTCGTTGTAGGAGCTCATCACCCCCTGCATGCCGCTGGCGCGAATCACCCGCTCCCAGGGCCAGAGGTAGAGCGTCTCCATTTCCCGCGGGGCCACGTGGGGATCGGTCCGGGCCTGGCCGTCACGTCCGCCTTTTGGAATCGAATAAACCGCGAAGTGCTTTCCGGTGGAGGCGACCCCGTTCTTTTCCAAGGCCGTGGCCTGGGCGGAGCCCAGCTCCCAGACGTGGAAAGGGTCCTCGCCATAGCACTCCACCACACGGCCCCAGCGGGGATCGCGGGCCAGATCGAGGACGGGGGAATAAATATTTGAGTAGCCGAGGGCTTTGGCTTCCTTGGCGGTCACCTCCCCGATTTTGGCGACCAAATCCCGGTTCCAGGTCGCCCCGACACCGAGCTGGGAGGGAAAGCAGGTGGCACGGTAGTGGGCGACGCCGCGGATGCCTTCATTGGTGAAGTCGACCGGAATGCCCAGACGGGTCTCATTCCAGAACCACTCCTGGATCTGGTTGAGGGCCTTGGCGTGGTTGGAGGGAGGCCAGACCAGGTCATTGATCTTTTCCACCTGCGTTTGAAAATCGCGTTTGGCCTGGGGACCCAGCTCCGGGATCCCGTTGAGCTGCTCGTCGATGTTGGCGATCCCATCCCTCCAGATTTCCTTCTTCCAGCCCGGGGTGGGCAACTTGTCCTTGAGAACCCGTCCGTAGCCGTAAAGGGTGGCCAACTGGCAGGTCTTTTCATCCAGTGACATCTGGCGAAGCAGGTCCTCCACCCTCTCCTCCGCCGGACGCGTTGGATCCTCATAAGGATCCGTCACCCCGTTGCGGTTTAGGTCCCGAGCCTCCGCAAATCCCACCAACGTGAGCAGGAAAAGGAAACTTCGGAAAGGCGTTGGAAACATCGGGAATCCAAGATGCCATAAAAGATCCGGGAAAACACCCAGCGGAAATAGGCGACGCATGCATTCTTGTGCATCCCGATAGCCCTTACTTCTTTTTGGCGTCCTTCTTGTCTTTTTCTTCGGGTAGCGGTTCGGTCTTGATGGTTTTTGCGTCCACAACTTTCACCCGTCCCCGACCCTGGGCAGCGATCGCCTTCAGGAAGTTGGTTTCTGAGGCGCGGGCTTGGGCGGTGAGATAATGAATGACGTGGATGACGGCGGGGGATTTCTGTTTCCCCTGCAGTTCCTTGACGAGAGGCAAAACGTCATCTTCCGTCATTTTTTTGAATTCCCCTGAATCGGTCCGCAGATTGGCCTCGCCATCGGTCAGGAGAAAAATGGTGCTGGGGTCATAGCGGAAGGCGAGTTTGAAGCCGGTGTCCAAACGGGTTCCGTTACCTTCGACAAGGTTGGCCTCCCCTCGCCGGCCCCGGATGGAGGTGCCGGGATCCT
>CAZWQT010000014.1:0-4935 GCA_964635945.1 uncultured Akkermansia sp.
AAGAGGTGGGTGGAGAGGTAGTAAAGTTTGCCGGCCTGGAGGCGGAACGATTCGGGGAAGAGGCTGATCTGGAGTTTGGTGGAGGTTTCCGACTTTTGTCCCAGGAAGCGGAACACGCGGCTCCAATGGAAAGGAGCGACGTAGCGGATGACGGGAGCGTCCTCGGGCAGTTTGGCAATCTGGCGCGCATCCGCATAGGCGTCGTCGAGATAACCGGTGGCGTCGACGAGTTTTAGCTCGAGAGCCTTCTGCCCTGAGACGATCCGGCCGTCAGACAGATCTCCGGGAAGTTGGCCGGGCTCAAAACCCCGCTCCTTGGCAACGATGCCGCTGAAGCGGTCAAACGTCTCTTGGATCATGTCTTGGACGAGTTTCTTCTCCTGCTCGGTGGCCGGGCGGGTGGGGTTGAGGAGGTCCTTGAGAGCGCCGCTTTTGAAGGTGAGGGCCGAGACGCCGATGATCTTGGAAAGGCCCTCAAAATTCAGGGTCTGCATGATCACCCCGATACTGCCGGTGATGCAAAGGTCGTGGGCGACGAGATGGGAACCGCCCACCGCGGTGTAGTAACCGCCCGAGGCGGCGACGGAATCGAGATAGACAATGACGGGCTTGTCCTCGCGGGTGAGGAGGAGTTCCCGGTAGAGGATGTCGCTGGCGGTGACTTCGCCTCCGGGGCTGTCGATGTGGATGACGAGGGCGGCGACGGAGTCGTCATAGGCGGCCTGCCGAATCTGCAGGATGAGATCGTCCACCATGCTGGAGCCGATCTCGCCGGGGATCTCCTGGGCGATCAGGCCGAAGAGCTCGATCTTGGCGATCCGCTTTTTCTGGGAGTCGTCCCCCTCCACCAGTTCTTCCTCAAATACGGGGGCGGGGTGAACAAAGTGGGTCTTGGGGATGATCTGGGTTTCCTTGGACAGGAAGAGGAGGTTGGCGGCCAGACTGGTCCCGAGCAGAATCAGACCAATGACGAGAATGAAACGGGAACGTCCCATGGGAAGAGTAAGCATGGGGCAGGAGAGGCTTTCCCGCAAGGGGACCTGGGCCAGGGTGGTGGAGGCGGTCCACCGCCGGTTGTCACCAGGATCCAAATTGGCGGTCGGCCTGTCTGGTGGAGCAGACAGCGTGGTACTGGCCGAAGCTCTGCACCGTCTGGGGGCCAAGCCGGTGCTGTTGCATTTCAACCATCGTTGGCGGGGCCGAACCGCGGAAGCGGATGCCCGCTGGGTCAAAACCTGGGCCCGAAAACGGAAGTTGAAGGTGGTGGTGGGGAGGGCCTCGAACCCGGGGCGCACCGGGGAGGGGGAAGCGAGGGAGGTGCGTTGGAAATTTTTTGAAAAGGCAATGAAGAGGATGCGGTTGAAACAACTCTGGCTGGCCCACCAGTCCGATGACCAGGCGGAGACGGTGTTGATGCAGCTGTTGCGTGGGGCCGGACCGGAGGGGCTGGCCGGGATGGGAGAGGTTTCTTCGAGGGGGATGTATCAGGTGGTGAGGCCGTTGCTGGGCTTTTCCCGGGAGGAGATCCGGCAGGCGGCCAAAGAGGCGGGCCTGAAGTGGCGGGAAGATTCCACCAACGGGGATGAGAAAAGTTGGCGGGTGCGGATTCGGAAGAAGGTGTTTCCTTTTCTGGCCAGGATGTACGGCCGGGATGTGCGCGGGGCTTTGGCCCGGACCGCGGAAATCTTATCGGGCGAAGGAGACTATTGGCGGAAGGAAATTGGAAGCGTCCCCCCGCACCCTGACACCCGAATTTGGAGAAAGAAACCGGTGGCCTGGCAGCGCCGGGCGATCCGGATGTGGCTGAGAAAACAGGATTATCCAGGCCCGACCTTTTCCGAGGTGGAGGGAATTCGCCAGCTCCTTTCCGGTGGGGCCACGGCGGCGTGGCAGCTGCGGCAAGGAGCCGGGGTTCGGCGGAGCGGTAATCAGTTGTTTTATCGGAGGAAGATGGGGCTGATTGCTAAAGCCATTTTCCGGTGATAGGATTACCCTCCGAAATGGCGAACCCACGCAATCCAGGCAAAAAGCCGCCGAAGCTTCCGCGGCCGCCGATACGGCGCACCGATCCCGGCAAAGGGGAGGGTCCAAACTGGCGGGGGGTGGTACTTTTCCTCGGCATGGCCGCCCTCCTGTTGCTGGCCTTCTACGCCCACCAAAACCAGACGGCTGCCTCTACCCGGGATCTGACCTTTGCGGAATTTGAAGGCTATCTGAAGGAAGGGCGGATCAAGGAAGTCGCCCTCAACGTGGAGCCGGCGGCCAACGTGCGTTGGTTGGCCGGGAAGTTCGAGCCACCGGAGGCCCTGCGCAAGAGCGTGCGGACCGATGCCCAGGGGCTGACCGGCTTCAAGGTGACGGTGGATCTCGAGTTTAAGCGGGATCTGGAGCAAGTGCTGGCGGCGAATGGGTTTCCGAATGTCAGCCAGAAGGTGATCGATAATTCGATGTGGCAGGCCCTCGCCGGAACGCTGCCTTTCGTTCTGTTTATCCTGATCATGTATTTCTTCTTCCGGCAGCAGATCCGGATGGCGGGGAAGTCCGCTTTTAGTTTTGGAAAGAGCAAGGCCCGCATTCTCTCCAAGGACAAGAACAAGGTGACTTTTGCCGATGTGGCGGGTGTCGAGGAGGCCAAGGACGAGGTGAGCGAGATCGTGGAGTTCCTCCGTGACCCAAAGAAGTTCCAGAAACTGGGTGGCCGGATTCCCAAAGGCATCCTGATGGTGGGCCCTCCCGGAACAGGAAAGACCCTTCTGGCCAAGGCGATCGCCGGTGAGGCGGACGTGCCTTTCTACGGGATCAGCGGTTCGGACTTTGTGGAGATGTTTGTCGGCGTGGGGGCTTCGCGGGTGCGCGACATGTTTGAGCAGGGCAAAAAAACCGCCCCGTGCCTGATCTTCATCGATGAGATCGACGCGGTGGGGCGGAGTCGCGGCCACGGCCTGGGGGGCGGGCATGACGAACGGGAGCAGACCCTGAATGCCTTGCTCGTGGAGATGGATGGCATCGATACCGCCGAGGGAGTGATCATCATCGCGGCGACCAACCGCAAGGACGTCCTGGATCCGGCGTTGATGCGGCCGGGGCGGTTTGATCGTGAGGTGCATATCAATCTGCCGGACGTGAAGGGCCGGGAAGAGATTCTCAAGGTCCATGCCAAGAAGGTGAAGGCTTCTCCCGAGGTCTGCTGGTCCACCTTGGCGCGAAGCACGCCGGGCTTTTCCGGGGCGGAACTGGCCAATGTGATCAACGAGGCCGCCCTGCTGGCGGCCCGGCGCGATGCCGAGGCCATCACCCAGAAGGATCTGGAGGAGGCCCGGGACAAGGTCCGCTTCGGGCGGGAGCGGCGCAGCCTGGCAATGAGCGATGAGCAAAAGAAGCTGACGGCCTATCACGAGGCCGGCCACGCGCTCCTGAACATTGTCCTCGAGCACACCGACCCTCTCCATAAGGTTTCCATCATTCCGCGGGGGCCGGCCCTCGGGGTGACGATGATGCTGCCGACGGAGGATCGGTACGGGTATGGCAAGCGGAAGGTCACCGACGACCTATGCGTGGCGATGGGCGGGCGCGTGGCGGAGGAGATGTTCCTTGGGGATATTTCCAGCGGGGCGAGCGGCGACATCAAGATGGCCACGTGGTACGCCAAGAAGATGGTGTGTGAGTGGGGCATGAGCAGCCGGATGGGGATGGTGGAGTACGGCGACCATGAGGATTACGTTTTTCTGGGCCGGGAAATCGGCCGGTCACGCGGGTACAGCGAGCACACGGCACGGGAGATTGACGAGGAGGTGCACCAGATCGTCAACGGAGCCTACGAGCGGGCCCAGAAGATCCTCGGCGAGCACCGGGAAACGGTGGAAAAAATCGCCGCGGCACTGTTGGAATATGAGACTTTGGATGGAGTCCAGGTGGGGGAGATCGTGAAGCACGGACGGATGCTCAATCCGCCGCCCAAGGGGCTGACCGCACCGAGCGCCCCCACGCCGAGCGAGCCCCTTCCGGCCAATCGTCCGGTGGAAAAAATGAAGGACAAAGGCACGATCCTTCCGGGTCTTGAAGGCGCTCCGGCCGGGGCGTAAGAAAGCTTTCCTCCCATGCCGGTATCCGCCACGGAGACGTGGCTTTGCGGGAACCGTTCAATTGAACTTTCGCCCGAACATCCCTTCCTTCTGGGCATCCTGAACGTCACGCCCGACTCGTTTTCCGACGGGGGAAAATTTGTCCGCCAGGTGGAGGCCATTCGGCAGGGGATGGAATTATTGGACGCGGGGGATGGGGTGGACGTGGGGGGAGAGTCGACCCGGCCCGGAGCGGAACCGGTGTCTGCGAAGGAGGAGAGAGAGAGGGTGATTCCGGTGCTCGTGGAGCTCCGCCGGGAGAGGCCCGAGGCTTTTTTGTCGGTGGACACTTATAAGGCGGAGGTGGCCAAGGCGGCGGTGGAGGAAGCCGGGGTGAATGTGATCAACGATGTGGGTGCAGGGCGGTGGGATGAGGCGATGATGGCTGTGGTTGCGCGGAACCGGGTCGGTTACGTCGGGATGCATGCCGGGGGCCGACCCCAGGAGATGCAGAAGAATCCCGTCTATGGGGAGGTGGTCAGAGAGGTCCGGGATTTTCTTTGCGAACGTCTGGATGCACTGGTCAAAGGCGGGGTGGAGCGGAGGAGGGTGTTACTGGATGTGGGAATCGGCTTCGGAAAGACGAGGGAACACAACCAGGCTCTTTTAGAGGCGGACTGGTCGGGGTTGGACCGCCCGCTGTTATGGGGGCTCTCGCGCAAGTCATTCCTGGAGGCCACCAAGACAGAGAAGAAAATGAAGGATCGGGATGAGGCGCTGGATTGGTGGAACCGGGAGCTCCTCTCCCGAAAGCAGCCGATGGTGTGGAGGGTGCATGATCCCCGGCGGGTGCTTTTGGGGGCAGGATTAGGAT
>CAZWQT010000014.1:5035-13433 GCA_964635945.1 uncultured Akkermansia sp.
ATGAGGAAAGGCCATGGGCTACAGGCTGTAGGCTGCAGGAGCCGAGGGAATTAGGCGTTTAGGCGGTAGTTATGGAGGGAACTTTTTAAGTGGAAGTCTTGCTTCGTGGCTAAGGACTAAACTGCTAAACAACTAATCATGAGTGAGGAGATCAAATTGAAGCGGGAGGTGGAAGCGGTGGCGATCCCAGCCGGAACCAGCAAAAAGCTACCGGCCGGGACGGAGGTGATCATCACGCAGGATTTGGGCGGGACCTTTACCGTCCACACACCCCATGAGGGTGGGCTTTATCGGATTCAGGGAAAGGACGGGGATGCCTTGGGCCGCGCGGTGGCCTCCGGGAAACCAGCCAGCGGCCATGGGACGGTGGATGAGGATGCCGTGTGGACGATTCTGAAGACCTGCTACGACCCGGAGATTCCGGTCAACATCGTGGATCTGGGGCTGGTGTACAGCCTGGACATGAAAAGGACCGACGGCGGAGGCAAGCGGGTGGAGGTCAAGATGACCCTGACGGCGCAGGGTTGCGGGATGGGCCCCTCCATTGCCGCAGACGCCCGACAGAAGATCCTTTCCTTGGAGGGAATCCAGGAAGCACAGGTGGACGTGGTATGGGATCCGCCTTGGGGACCGCAGATGATCACGCCCGACGGTCGCAAGAAACTGGGCATGGATTGATGTTCGTTCTTCCTTCGATCGACCTGATGGCCGGGGAGGTGGTGCGGCTTGCCCAAGGCAAGGCCACGGAGAAAAAGGTCTATAGCCGGGACCCGATGGGGTGTGCGCGCCGTTGGGAGAAGGCCGGAGGCCGGGTGCTTCACTTGGTGGATCTGGAGGGAGCCTTTGAGGGGGAGATGCGGAATCTGGAGATGATCCGGCTGATCGCCCAGAGTGTGAAGATGCCGTGCGAGGTGGGGGGAGGAATCCGGGATCTGGACGTGGCGGAGAAAATTCTCAAAGGCGGGGCCGCCCGTGTCATTTTCGGGAGCATCGCCTGTGACCAACCGGAGCGAATCGATGAGGCGGTGAAACGGTTTGGGCCAGAGAAAGTGGTGGTGGGGATCGACGCCCGCAATGGGGTGGTGGAGACGAGGGGCTGGACCAAGCCCAGCGGTTGGCTGGCCAAGGATTTGGCAGCGCGGATGACGAAAGCGGGAGTCATCCGGATCATTTACACCGATGTGATGCGGGACGGGATGATGACGGGTCCAAACATTCCGGCGGTGCAGGAAATGGTGAAATGTTTTCCGGGCAAGGTGATCGCCTCCGGGGGAATCAGCGGGTTAAAGGATCTGCAGGCGCTGGACCGGGCCGGCGGCGTGGAGGGGGTGATTGTGGGCCGGGCTCTCTACGAGGGTGCCTTGGCGGATGAGGTGTGCGGGTGGAATACGTTTTAAGACAGGAGGACCGGCCGACAGGAGGCCCGACGATTGACTACGCGGCGGAGTTAAACCCCGAACAGCTTCAGGCAGTCACGGCGCCGCCCGGCCCGATCCTGGTGATCGCCGGAGCGGGGAGCGGTAAGACGCGGACCCTGACCTACCGGGTGGCTTGGTTGGTGGAGCAGGGGGTGGCCCCGGAGCAGATCCTGCTCCTGACCTTCACCAACAAGGCCTCCAAGGAGATGCTGGCTCGCGTGGCCTCCCTGTTGCCCCATGATCTTTCGCGGCTTTGGGGCGGAACCTTTCATCATGTCGGGAACCGGATTCTGCGGCGGCATGCCGACCGGGTGGGATACGCCAAGGATTACACCATCCTGGATCGGGAGGATGCGGAAGATCTGATCAGCGCCAGTCTGGGGGAAGCGGGGGTGGATCCGAAAGACAAGCGGTTTCCCAAACCGGAGGTGCTGGCGGAGATCTTCAGCCTGGCGGCCAATCATCGGACCACTTGCGGGGCGATCTTGAAGAAACAGTTCGGCTACTTTGTGGAGCTGGAAAGCTGGATCAGCAAGGTGGGGGAGATTTATCTGCGCCGGAAACGGGAGAGTGCGGCCATGGATTATGACGATCTCCTCACGCTCTCCCTGCAAATTCTGGAACAGCCTGATCTCCGGGAGCAGTACCGGCAGCGTTTCCAGCATGTGCTGGTCGACGAGTATCAGGACACCAACCGGTTGCAGTCGGACTTCGTGGATGCGATTGGCGCCGGTCATCACCAGATCATGGCGGTGGGGGATGATGCCCAGAGCATCTACTCCTGGCGCGGGGCCAAGGTGGAGCACATCCTGAGCTTTCCGGACCGTCATCCCGGCACGAGAGTGGTCCGGCTGGAGACAAACTACCGCAGCATTCCGCAGATTCTGGAGTTGGCGAATCACGCGATCAGCCACAATCCGAAGCAGTTTCCCAAGAATCTCCGGGCGGTGCGGGAAGCGGGGGTGAAGCCGGCGATGGTGGCCCTGGAGGATGGGGGGCAGCAGGCGGCCTTTGTGGCCCAGCGGATCCTGGAGTTGCACGAAGAGGGGACGAGCCTTTCGGATATCGCGATTCTTTACCGGGCCCATTTCCATGCGATGGAGATGCAGCTCGAGCTGACCCGGCGCAACATTCCCTACATGATCACTTCAGGCCTTCGTTTTTTTGAGCAAGCCCACATCAAGGATGTGGCGGCTCATCTAAGATTAGGCGCCAATCCGAAGGATGAAGTGGCGTTTCACCGTTTGGCGAGGCTGTTGCCCGGGGTGGGGCCCAAGTCCGCCACGAAAATGTGGAACGAGGTTTCCAGCGGCAAACCGCTGGCGCAACTGAAGGTTTCGGAGAAAAGCGCCAAGGGCTGGGCTCAGCTGGTGGAGACCCTGAGGCAAATTGCCGGAAAACCTCCGTCTGAGCAGGTCAAGCTGGTGGTGGAGGGGAGTTATGGGGACTACGTACGGGCGCGATATGCCAATGCGGTCAACCGGCTGGATGATCTGCGCCAATTGGAAGATTACGCCAATAGCTTCACCAACACGGCGGATTTGTTGGCGGAATTGGCCTTGCTGGGGAACACGGAGACCGAGGTAGCGGCGCGGGGTGCGGACCACGGGGAGGAGGCGGTGAAGTTGAGCACCGTGCACCAGGCCAAGGGGTTGGAGTACGGGACGGTTTTCGTGATCATGTTGTGTGACGGGCTGTTTCCCTCAGCCCGTTCGGTCGAGTCGGAGGAGGGTGAGGAAGAAGAGAGGCGGTTGTTTTATGTGGCGGTGACGCGGGCCAAGGATGAGCTGTATTTGACCCATCCCCGGCTGCGCATGGGCAAAGGCGGGGATGCCTGGCAAACGCCCTCGCGATTCCTAAACGAGCTGAACCGGGATCTGGTGAATGTGTGGAGGGTGAAGGGTGGCGGCGGGTTGGGGGACTGGAGTTAGTTCAAGCGGTGATTTTTCTTCTCGGCCCCACGGCCTCCGGAAAAACAAGGTATGCGATGGAGATCGCCCGAAAGACGGGTGCGGAAATCTGTTCGGTCGATGCCTTTCAGATTTATCGCGGGCTGGACATCGGTACGGCCAAGCCTTCCGGCCATGCGAGAAAGGAGATTCCTCACCATTTGCTGGATCTGGTGGAGCCGGAAGAACCGTTCACGGCGGCGGATTATTTGAAGTCGGCGGGAAGCGTTCTCGGGGATTTGCAGAAAAGGGCCAAAGGTGCGGTTTGGGTGGGTGGGACCGGACTGTATCACAAGGTTCTTACGGAGGGGTTGGCCAAGGCCCCGGGAACGGATGGGAAGGTGGCGGCGGAACTGGAGGCGAGGTCGACGGCAGAGTTGGTCGAGGAGATCCGTCGGGTGGATCCCGAATGGTCGGGAAAAGCCGATCTACAAAACCGGCGGCGTCTGATCCGGGCCTTGGCGGTCTGGCGTCAAACGGGACGGAAGATGTCCTCGTGGCAGCGGGAGGAGACCCGACCCGGGCCCTTGGCTGGAGCGCCGACCTTTGCCTTGGCCCCGGATCTGGACGCCTTGGCGGCGGTGATTCGGGGGCGGGTGGCAGGGATGATTCAGGATGGCTGGGCGGAGGAGGTTCGGAGATTAAGGGAACGGCCGGGTTGGCGGGGCTGTCCGGGAAGCAGGGCGATCGGGTACCTGGAAATAGAACTCTGGGTGGATGGGAAAATCAAACGGGAAGAGGCGGGTGAAAAAATTGTGGCGGCCACGCGGGCATACGCGAAGCGTCAATTGACCTGGCTGAAACGGATTCCTAATTTGACCCTTATCGAAGCAAATCCCGGAAATGTCCCCCATCCGGCGGGAGTGGAGAAGCTGGCAAAGGCCCTGGGCGGGGGAACCATTTCCGGATGATTATTTCCACGGGTCGGGACCGTCCGACAGAGCGGGCTTTTTTGGTGGGGCTGGAGACCTCGAAAAGCAGCCGTTGGGAGGTGGGCGAGTCCCTGGACGAGCTGGGTTTGCTGGTGGAGAGCGCGGGAGGAGAGGTGGCGGATCGGGCCACGCAAAGGATGGAAGCCCCGGTGGCGCCCACCTATATCGGCAGCGGGAAGGCGGCGGAGTTGGCCAAAACGGCCAAGGAGAAAAAGGCGGACACGGTGATTTTCGACGATGAGCTGAGTCCGGCACAGGCGCGGAACCTGGAGCAGATCTTTTCCTGCAAGGTGTTGGATCGGACGCAGCTGATCCTCGACATCTTCGCCCAGCGGGCGAAGTCGAAGGAGGGGAAGCTGCAAATCGAGTTGGCTCAGCTGGTGTATTTGCTGCCGAGGTTGACCCGGATGTGGACCCATTTATCGCGGCAAACGGGGGGCATCGGGATGCGGGGCCCAGGGGAGACGCAGTTGGAGGTGGATCGCCGGCGGGTGCAGGAGCGGATCACCCGGTTGGAGCGGGATTTGGCCGAGGTGAGGAAGCACCGGACGATCCAGCGGGAGGGGCGGTTGCGGCAGCATTGGCCGGTGGCGGCCCTGGTGGGTTACACCAATGCGGGGAAATCCACGCTCATGAACCTTCTTACCCATGCGGAGGTGGCGGCGGAGGACCGTTTGTTTGCGACGCTGGACCCGACGATCCGGCAGTTTCGGATGCCAAACGGGGTGCGGGTCCTGTTGACCGACACGGTCGGCTTTTTAAAGAAGTTACCCACGCATTTGGTGGAGTCGTTTCAGTCGACCCTGGAGGAGGTGACTTTTGCCGACGTCCTCATCCACGTGGTCGATGCCAGTCATCCCCAAAGGATGGAGCAGATGCGGGCGGTGGATGAGGTTTTGAGAAAAATCGGGGCGGGGGACAAGCACACGCTGACGGTTTGGAACAAGGTCGACCGGTTGGAAAACCGGTCCGGGTTGGATCGGGAAGCCGGGGGGGTGACCCATGGGGTGCTGGTGTCGGCCAAAACCGGGGATGGCATGGCAGGATTTTTCTCCGAACTCTCGGCCATGTTGACGGCTTGGAGCATGCGAGTGCATTTGAGGGTTCCCCAGAGTGAGGGGGCGTTGTTGGCGCTCTTGGCACGGGCCGGCCGAATCCTCGAGAAGAGGTATGAGGGCAACGAGGTGGAGCTGAAGGCGCATATTCCGCCTTTCTTGAGGGGGAAGGTGGCTCACTTTATTGTGCCGGGAAGTGACACGGATTCGGGAGTTACCGTCGGAGGAGAGGCCCAGGGAGAGGTTGATGGCCCGGGGACCGGAGGCGCTTTCGACCGCGGAGCTGTTGGCGATCCTTCTGGGGACGGGTCGGCCCGGTAAGTCGGCGATTGAACTGGCGGCGGAGATTCTGCGCTCCCGGGAGGGTTTGGGCAGTTTGGCCCGGATCACGCCGCAGAATCTAAAAAAGGAGTTTCACGGGCTGGGGGTGGCCAAGGCGTGCCAGATTGCCGCCGCGATTGAGCTGGGTCGAAGGGTGGGATCCGCAGAAGTGGCGGGGGAGGCGATGGATCATCCGGGGAAAGTGGAGGCAGTCATTGGTCCAGAGTTGAGAAACAAGGATCGGGAGGAGGTATGGGCGCTCCTTTTGAACACGAAGCTGAGGTTGATTCGAAAGGTGCAGATCAGCCGGGGATCGGTGAACGAGACGGCGGTGCAGCCGCAGGATTTGTTGCGGCAGGCGCTGGGTTCAGAGACGGTCTATGCCTTGATCGCGGTGCACAATCATCCTTCGGGGGATCCGGCACCCAGTCCGGCGGACTTGGATTTCACCCGGAGGCTGCGGGATGGGGCGAAGGCGGTGGGGGTGACGTTGCAGGATCATGTGATTATCGGCGTCGCCCGGCAGGGGCGACCCGGGTATTATAGTTTCCGTGAGGCAGGTTACCTTTGAGCAAAGCTGAAATTCATTCCACCGCTTTGGTGGAGACGGGGGCCAAGCTGGGAGCCGGTTGTGTGATCGGCCCAGGGGCGATTGTGGGGGCGCAGGTTGAACTGGGCGAGGGCTGTGTCGTGGGTCCGAGGGCGGTGTTGGAGGGCAGGATAAAGATGGGGGCGAAGAACAAGGTGGGGGTGGGGGCGGTCATCGGGGGAGAGCCGCAGGATTTGGCTTATCAGGGGGCGCAAAGTGGCGTGGTGATCGGGGATGGGAATGTCTTCCGGGAATATGTGACGATCCACCGTGGAACCAAGGAGGGGACGGATACGGTCATCGGGAACGGCTGTTTTCTGATGGTGGGGGCCCATGTGGCCCACAACTGCCGGCTGGCGGACGGGGTGGTCCTGGTGAACAACGTATTGCTGGCGGGGTATGTGGAAGTGGAGGAGAAGGCGTTTTTGGGAGGGGCGGTGGTGGTGCACCAGTTTGTGCGGATTGGGAAGCTGGCCATGGTGCGGGGGCAAACCCGGGTGGGGATGGATCTGCCGCCCTACTGCATGGCGGTGGCGACAAACGGGGTTTGCGGGCTGAATCTGGTGGGGTTACGAAGGGCCGGGGTGGGGCCGGACAGCCGGAAGGCTTTGCAGAGGGTTTACGAGGAGTTTTTCTTCGGTGGGAAAAACCGGGTTCAGGCCCTGGAGGAGATTCGCCGGGGAAAAGATGCCAAGGTGAAGGAGGTGAAGGAGTTCTCTGATTTCATTGAGAAAACGAAGCGTGGGATCTGTCACGGCCTGAAGGCCGGCGAGATCAGCGTGGAGGAGAATTAGAAACGGGACTGGATACCGACTTCGACGGCGAAGTTGTAGGAATTCTCAAACTGGTAGTTGCCGATGACCGGCATGAAAGCGCTGAGCATTTTGAAGGCCCCGTAAAAATCAACGCCTGGCTCCACAGTGTAGGTGAGCCCAACCTGGGCATTCCAACCGAACTGAAAAGCGCTGCGGCAGTAGTTGCCTTGGATGTCTGTATTGGCCAAATAGTAGTTGTTTACGTCCAGTTGCTGCCAAATGGCCCCAACTCCACCTCCCACGAATGGGCGGAATTTAACCTCTCCCGGCCAACGTAGAATCCCGTTGATTTGGACGGGGACTTGCACCAACTCGCCATCGGCCGACATGTTGTAAGAACCGGCCGGAAGACCCCCGCCGGGGCTGGCGTTAAAAGTGGCGTTGTACTGGTTGATGCCGTTGTAGGTGATGCCGGTTTGCAGGCCGACGCCAAGCCATTCGTAAAAATTATAGCCAAACTCCACATCCAACCGGAAGCCGGGGTTAAAGGTGAAATTTTCCCCTGAATAAATTCCAAAAGGGTAGGCCTGACGGTTATTTCCGTTCCAAATTCGGCGGGCGGTAAGCTGGCCTTGCAGTGCCCCGCCGATGCCAGCATTCAGGAAAAAGCTCTCCCATTCCCCCAACTGGAGAGTGGTGGTATCGCCCACGATCGGGGCGGGTTTTCCGGAAACTGTCTGGAGAGGTGGGGCAGTTTTAGGCGCGGCCCCAGCCAAAGGATCAAGGGGGGTGGAGGAGGCACCGCCTCCCATAGGATCAGCACCTCCGCCTCCCATGGGATCTGCGGCAGCAATCTGCGTGCTTCCTGCCAAGGGATCGGGAGAGGCCGGAACGGATGTGCTGAGATCGGCCGACTGTCCCTCGATTCCGATCGGTGCAACGGATAGACGTTCCGGGCTCTTTTCGGAAAGGATTGGAGAGGGAGTTGTTCCAGAATACACGGCCAATTGGGGAGGACCTCCAAAGGCCGCCCCGTCATCGCGATAGTTGAGGGCCTCCAAAGGAACAATTTTTTTGGTGCCGTCGGGATAGGTTTTAAGGATTTGTGTCCCGGTTCCCTCAGCCATAGCCGGAGGAGCACTTTGAGCGGTAGGTTGGGGGGGCGGGGTGAAATCAGACGGAATCACGAGCCGCTGGGCGTAAGCGGTTGTGGTGACTAGAACACAGAAAACAAAGGCTAGAGAAAACCTTTCCAACCAAGAGGAGTCGGGACCACGCATATTGGTTCCGAGGACTCTGTGCACTATATATGGGGTCTGCAAAATAAAGACCCCTACTTGTAGTAAAGTTATTCACAACATTGCTGGTAATATTATATG
>CAZWQT010000014.1:13533-26336 GCA_964635945.1 uncultured Akkermansia sp.
TAAAGACCCCTACTTGTAGTAAAGTTATTCACAACATTGCTGGTAATATTATATGTAAAAGGGCATAAAAAATCCCCGCTTTCTAGCGGGGATTTTTTATTAAGTAACTTAGTTCTAGAACCGCCAAGCCAATCCTATGAGGGCGGCATAGTTGTAGGATGCTTTCATTTGTCCATTCTGCCCCTCACCCAAGGGATTTGGGGTGCACAGAGTTTTAAAAGAAGCGTTAAGGTCAAATCCCGGGCTGATCGTGTAACAGATGCCAGTAGATAGCTCGAAGGCGTAATTCCATTGATAACTCGTTTCACTGGCTTCACCTCCCGAAGCAATATTAAGGAAATTCCAATTTCCGCCCAATCCCGCGCCCACAAAGCCCCGGAGCGGTCCGTCCGAAGGAAATTGGAAACGGGTGTTAAGTAGAATCGGAACCTGATAGAAGTCCCCGCTCCCAAAGGCAGAGTTTCCCCGATAAACAGTATCTCCATTTGAGGAAATCGATTGGAGAGTGTTATGGATAAACGCTGCTTCAACCCCGACAGAAAACCAATCCGTAACATTGTAAAAAGGCTCAATATCGAATCGAATTCCTGGCTGAAAGGTTGTGGTGAAATAATCGCCAGACTCTCGTCCACTTAAAGACTGTTGGAATGCAACACCCACATCAGTCCTAAGTCCGAAACCCTCTTTAGGGCCATAGTTGTCATAGTCATCGGGATTTGCATTGGTGTAATCCATCTTGGCGGGTTGGTCCGGGGAGACCACCGAAGTTGAACTCGGAACGGTAGAATTCATGGAGACAGTTTCAGTTTTCTGGCTGGGCTGCCCAATTGGGACCACGCCGTCCTTGGAGGGATCGTAAGCCACGATCCGAGGGGCTCCACCAAACTTTTCACCATTGTCAACTTGCTTGCCAATGTCGCTCCATCGGACGATCACCTTGGTGCCGTCGGGATAGATTTTCATTACATAGGGGTCGTTGGTGGATTTCACCACCTCATCTGCCCCAAATAGAGGTAAGTTCAGGGCCAAGATTGAAACCACGATCCAGATGTACTTGTTTTGCATAATTAATCTCCTTTTTGTGTGGAAAGCCAGGCAGGGCCTTTTTATCAACCCGTTGTGGCTCATAGGCTCTTTTTTTCATGCAGAATGTGTACGTCAATAAAAATGTTAATAACTATATAACAACTTATTATTAAAAATAAGTAATAAGTATCCCTTTCGTGAATACCTCCTTTGGGCAGGGGAATCTTCCGTAAGGGCTGGTTAAGTGAGGGTTAGCGGGTCAGAAATGAGCTGGAGGACGGGGGAAGTGTCAGGGTCAGGAATCCGTTTTTCACCACCAGCTTATCCAGGCTTCCCAAGCGGTCTTGGAGGGGGCCGTCGAGAAACTCCGGACCGACCTCAAGCTCCAGTTTGGCAGGTTTGTCCGAGCGATTATAGAGAATCAAAACCCGGTCCCCGAGGTAGGCACGAGCCACGGCATACACATCCCGGTCAGCCTTTACGGCACGACGGCTGCCGTAGCGGATCGCGGGATGTTTCGTCCGAAGACCATTGAGCTTGGCCACATGGTCTTGCACTCCCTTTTGTGCCGGGGTGAGCTTGGTCAGATCGGGAAACATCCGCCGGTTGTCAGGGTCTTGGGCCCCGGTCATACCGATTTCGTCCCCGTAGTAGATGGTCGGGGCCCCCGGAGTTGTCAGGACGAAGGTAAAGGCGAGCTTCAGTTTTTCATAGGAGGAGTTTCGGTCGACCTTGGGGGGTTTGGACCAGCCGACAGCAAATTCGTCGGGTTCACGCGGGTCCGGGAGATCTCCATCGGCATAAGCCATGAACCGGGACTTGTCGTGATTTCCGAGCAGAGGGGACATCACGGTTTCCGGCCCAAACACGCGATCGGAGGCAGCGGCGGATTTTTCCATGGAAACGAAGTCCTCCTTGCCGGTCCCGAAAACCTCCAGAAGGGTGTCATACAAGGGGAATTCAAACTGTCCGTCCAGGCGGTTGGGACCGATGAAGGAGTTGATCCCGGGCCGCTCCATAAAGGTCTCTCCCACGAGATAAAACGAGGCCTGGGAGGCTTGGGGCAGGCTTTGGCGGAGGCCTTGCCGGAAGGAGGACCAAAATTTCGGCGGGATATGCTTCACAGCGTCAAGGCGGAAGCCGTCGAGGTGGAAACGGCGAACCCAGTCGGCGGCATTCTCAATGAGAAAAGCGCTGCTTCCCGCCTCGTAGTTGAAGCGGGGAAGAAACGGCTCAAACCAGGTGGTGAACTGGGTCTCGTTGTCCCATTTGCGAAGGTTTTTGGTCCCGTCCGGCAGGAGGAGTGAGCCGAACCAGTCCGGATGTTGCTTAAAGGCCGGATGCTCTTCATGGACGTGGGCGAGGACCAAATCCAGAAGCAGGCTGATATTTTTTTTGTCGGCCGATTCGGCGAGGGCGGTCAGCGCCGCATTCCCGCCAAAGCGGGGCTCCACTTCGGTCGAGCTGATGGGCCAGTAGCCGTGATACCCGGTGTACCAGCGCCGGGGCTCCTTGTATTCCTGGTAGGGGGGCAGGGGGTTCTGGTTGACCGGGGAGAGCCAGAGGGTGTTGATGCCCAGCTTCTCAAAATAGCCGTCATCAATGAGTTTTTTTACTCCCACCAGGTCACCTCCCAGGTACTGGGCCGGAGGTTCGACCTTGGGGTCCGGCTTTGGATTGTTGGAAGGATCCCCGTCCACCAACCGGTCGATGAAGGCGAAATAAATGATGTGATCGTGGCGGTTTGCGCCCGCCGGCAGATCTTCACCGACCTTGGCGCGGGCAGGGAATGCGGCCGAGCCGTCCGAACCCACGCCCATGAGGCGGATCCAGGATTCCGGTGGTAACCCGGCGGTTTTTACCTGCCAGCCGCCGTCTGGAGCGGATTCGAGCGGAAGAGCGCGGGAAGTTCCTCCCGGAAGCTGGGCGACTGCCGAGATTTTGGCGGGCCGCCAGTCTTCGGGATGACAGTCAAAAAAAAGAGATTCGGGGGTCCGGGAGCTGGCAAAGAGGACCGGAGCCTGACCCGGAGAGCCGGAAACCTGGATCAGGGAGTTCTCGTTGCCGGTCCCGTCCCCAGCTCTTTGTTTGTTGGCCGGATCGAGGCGCCACTTTCCATCCACCACCAGTTTGTACGTGTGCGAGCCGGGTGGAAGGCCGAGGGAGAGTTCCCAGGTGTTTTCGCCCGTTTTTTTCATCGGGTTGGCTCCGGTGTTCCAGCCGTTGAAGGAGCCGGCCACGGCCACATTCTTCTCCGAGCCCGTGCCGAAATAGCGGAATTTCGTGTCCGGAGCCGATTGAACCGCAAGGGTAAAAATTCCCTCCCGAGGCTCGCCTTGGGCCGGCCGGATTCGTAGGAGCAGGTCTTCCATGCCTTGGGCTTCTTTTTCCGGGGTAATGCGAAGCAGTGCTTTGGCAGGTTCCAAGTCTACCTTGAGCTTTTCCATGGGGTTGGGCCGCTCCAACCCCAACTTGTCCCCGGCGGCGAGTCCTAGAAAACGGGTTAAGTCAAACTCCGTGGATTTTTCGGCGGCCACCACTTGGACGGGGATCCACCCCATGAAGGAGGTAGGCTTTGTTTCCCCATGCGTTTGGGAAAGGAGTCCGACAAAAACTAGCCCGTAAACGGTTAAAAGGAAAAAGTGGCGTCGAATTTTCAAACCGTAGCAAAATACCAACGGCAGAAGGGGTTGCGTAATAAAAAACAGTTTGTTTTTACTTAAAAATAGGTAAATTGTAGAAGTTGAAAAAGGTATTTCCAACTGCCTGGAAACGGATGGGAACTAGCCGTTGGGCCAGTTTCGCCGATAATGGTCTGATGCCTATCAGGCCTTGGTTTTTTTGGATGGGACTTAGCCTTTGTCTGCTGACGCAGAGCGTCCAATCCCAAGAGTCCCAGTGGCAATCTTTGGCCGGAGAGGCCAGCGCCATGAGCCGAAAGTCCAAACCGGAGTCGATGGACTACAATCTGGATTTGGGACCGGTTTTGCTCAACGTGGGAGCGGGTCTTAGCGCGGGGTACAATTCGAACACGGGCCTGACCCAAAACGGGGACACCGGAAGCGGCTTCACCACTCCTTCTGGAACTTTGAGCCTGATGTGGCCGATCACCGATTTAAACACTCTCACATTCTCCGTCGGGATTGGTTACTCGTACTACTGGGATGTGCCGGAAACCGACAGTCCGGGCGGCTTGTTCATCAGTCCCAACAGTGCCTTGCAGGGCACCTTCTTCGTCGGGGATTTTCGTTTTACACCTTATGACCAGTTTTCCCTCCAGAACGATCCCACCCAGGCCGGGGAACTCAGCAACGTGTCCCGATTCACGATTTATCAGAACAGCGCCGGCTGCAAGGTGGATTGGGATTTGGCGGATCTCATCGTCACCGCCGGGTTTGACTGGTTTAACCTCTGGTCCGGCCAAAGCTCCTTCCAAAATCTGGATCGCCGCACCCTTACCCCCAGCTTGGCCACGACCTACTACCTCACCAAAACCCTCATCG
Organism: uncultured Akkermansia sp.; assembly: GCA_964635945.1. Classification (GTDB taxonomy): domain Bacteria; phylum Verrucomicrobiota; class Verrucomicrobiia; order Methylacidiphilales; family Verrucolacustridaceae; genus Verrucolacustris. The sequence continues at coordinate 18,063 of CAZWQT010000014.1, forward strand.
TGGGTCTGGAGGGGGTGGCCGCGATCACCACCTATACGGAAAATCAGGTCCAGGCGGTCACCGATCCGCAAACGGGGCAGACGACTTTGGTGAACGGGCAAAACAACAACAACATTTACCAGGTCGGCCCGTTCGTGAACTGGCAGATTTCCGAATATATTACCGTCACCGGCCGGGGGGGATGGGTGTGGGGGCAGTTCACCGGGAACGACACCCCGGAAAACTCGGCCGGGGGAAATCCGTCCACCTACTATCTAAACCTCGGCTGGAGCCACCGGCTGAATGAGTATTTGAATTACAGCCTTACCGCCAGCCGCAGCACCCAGCTCTCGGCGATTGTGGGAAGCAATTTTGTCGAGGTGTGGAACTTCGGGGCCGGCCTGAACTGGAATGTGATCGACCAGCTGAGCCTATCGACGCCGTTTTCGGCGCAATTGGGCCAGGTTTCCGGCGACCTGTATCCCGAGCAGTATCAGCAGTACACCGCGGGAATCACCCTGGGGTACCGCATCACGGAGAAACTCGGCAGCAGCGTGAACTTCATGTACATCCTCAAGGATTCCGACCTGCCCAACAACGGCTACCAGCAGTGGAATGCCTCCGCGGGTTTTAATTATGATTTCTGAATCCCGTGGGGATGGGATCCGGCTGATGCGGGTGGCGGGATTTTTTCTGGCTTTGGGCGTTAGCACCTCCAGCTCATGGGCCCAGGCCCGCCTGTCCCTGCGGACCTCTGAACCAGCTTCCGGAGCGGCCCCGGCCCCGGCGGCTTTGCTGGATCCGGCCAAAGGCAATCCCATGGATTCGCTGGACGACCGGAAGCCGATCGCGGTCGGAAACCTCCTCGAATTCCGGGTGTTGGAGGATCTCGACGAGGAGCCGGATCCGAAGGCGGATCCCGCCACGCAAAATCCCCTGACCATGAACCGTCTGCAGGTTTCCGATAGCGGGGAGGTGGAGCACCCCTATTTCGGCCGGGTGATGGCCAAAGGCAAAACCCACCGGCAACTGGCCGAAGAGATCAAAAAAATCCTGGAACGGCCCGACGGCTATTATTATCAGGCCACGGTTTTGATTTCCCTGGCCACCTCCGGCGTTTCCCGGGGCAAGGTCTACATCAGCGGGGCAGTGAGCAAGCCCGGACCCTTTGACATTCCCGTGAATGAGAACATGACGGCCAGCAAGGCTCTCTCCTCGGTGGGGGTGCTGGAGGAAAGGGCGGCCATCAATCAGATCAAGTTGATCCGGAAAGTTCCCGAGGGAGCGCCACCTCCTGAACCGATCATCATCAATCTCGACGACATCCGCAAGGGTCTGACCGGATCGGACCGCGTGTTGGAGCCGGAAGACCAGATCATTGTCCCGGCCGTGACCAGCCGCGGGCAGGTCAGCGTGGCCGGGAATGTGGCCCAGGTGGGCAACTACCCCATCCCGTTGGACCGGGAACTAACGGTGAAGGATGTCATCGTCCAGGCCAAGTTCGGGGATTTTGCCGACAAGCGTCGGGTGAAACTCTTCCGCAAGGGGGAAAAGGGGGAACCCATGGAAATCGACATGGTGAAAATCCTCGAGACGGGGGAAGAGGAGAACAACCCGGTGCTCCAGGATGGGGATCACATCTTTGTGCCCAAACGTCTCTTTAACTTCTAAGGTGCTCGGCCATGGCTGAAATCGGACAGGAACTTGGCATTGGTGGACCGCTCTCTCCGGCGGCCCTGCGCGCCCGGCTCTACCGGTATAGCCTCCTCCTGCGGAAGTATTGGTGGCTGCCGTTGATGATTCTGTCCGCCTCGCTCCTGGTGCAGGGAGTCCGTTATTTTCTGAGCGAACCGCTGTACGTCAGCACCGGCCGGATGATGGTGGCGCCCCGGATCATGACCAAGGAAAGCGCGGTCTATACGGAGGAGTTGACCAACTATTTCGGTACCCAGGTCTCTCTCATGCAGAGCGAGGAGATCAAGCGGCGAGCGGCCCGCACGGTGGAGGCCTCGCATCCGGATCTCAAGGGTTTCAGTGCGGAACTGGGAGTCCAGCAGGAGCCGAAGGCCTCAATTTTCATCCTGCGCGTGACCAGCGCGGACCCCAAATATTCCCAGCTCTTTGCGGACGCCTGCATGAGCGAGTTTCTGGAATTCAAGAGGGAGATGCGCGGGGAGACCTCCCAAAAAACGGTGGATGCGGTGGCCAAGCAGCTGACCGAGCTGGAGAAAGCGATTGCCGATCTGGACACGAAAATTTTCGAGTTCAAACAGGAGAACAATATTATTTTCCTGCAGGAACAGGGGAACTACGTCGGCTCTTACCTCGTGGATCTCAACAAGCAGTTGGCTGAACTCAAAAAGGAGTCCCAGCTCCTCGACCTGATGAACATCGACCAGACGCTGGAACGGCAGGCTCAGGGGGCGGAAGGAGGCCCGGCCAAGGATGGGTCTGGTTCCGCGGCCTTGATGGAAGGTCCACAGTCCGAATTCATCCAGACCAAACGACAACTCCAAAGATCCAAGGCGCGTCTGGAGCAGATGTCGAAATATCTCCGGCCCAAGCATCCCAAGATTTTGGCGTTGAAGGACGACATCACGCGGAACGAACGAAAGCTGGAGATCGTGCGCCAGCAGAGCCAGGAAGCGGTCCAGGAAAAGCGGCAGGCCATCCAGCTCCAGATTTCCAACCTGGAAAAAATCGTGGCGGAGTCGGAGACCAAGGCCCTGGAGGTCGGACGGAAAATGGCGGAATTCGAGAAGATGAAAACCGAGCGGGACCGGCAGAAGCAGCTGTATGACTCTCTTCTCGGCACGGTGCAAAACGTGAATGTCAGCCAGGATGTCAGCCAGTTTGACGTCAACATTCTCGAGCAGGCCACCGTAGCCATCTCCATCAAACCGGGTTTTGCCCGCTCTCTCCTGTTGGGGTTGGGCGTGGGACTTATCCTTTCGGGCGGCCTTCTTTTTCTGTTGGACCGGTTTAATGACCGCGTCGCCACCGTGGTCGAATTGACGGAACATTTCACCGAGCCGATCTATGGGCAGGTTCCCGAGGAGGTTCCCGATGCCGACGGAAGGCTCCCGCTGCTGAACCCCCAGGACACCCGGCATGTCTATGCGGAAAGCTTCCGCAATATTCGCTCGAGCCTCCGGTTTGTCGGGGGGGATGGAGTGAAAAAAAACCGGATTATCCTGGTCACCAGCCCCACGCCGGGAGATGGAAAATCGACGGTCACGGCGAATCTCGCCCTGACGCTCTCCTTTGCCACGACCCAAAAAGTTCTGCTGATCGACGGGGATATGCGACGGGGAGGACTCCACCGTCTTTTCGGGCTGGAGGGGGAACCGGGATTGGCCGAAGTCCTGAGCGGGGAGGCCGAATGGCGGAAGGTGATTCAGCCGACCCGGTATAAAAACCTATCGTTCCTCTCCGCAGGGGAACCGACCAGTCATCCCGGGGAGCTGATCTTTAGCGCCGCCTGCGAAACCATGATGGAGGAGCTGCGCCAGGAATTTGAGGTGGTCATCTTTGACACGGCACCGGTGTTGGCGGTGGACGACACCCCCAGCCTGGCCCCAAAGGTCGACGGCACCTTGGTTCTTTACCGGGCCGGGCGAACCTCCTGCCGCCTGATGCGCAACACGCTTGAGGCGCTCTACTCCCGCAATGCCAAGGTCTTGGGGATTATCTTCAACGGGGTAGATCCCAAACAGCCGGAATACGGCTACTACAAATACACCGAGTATTATTACAGCAAGACGGTGAGCCGAAAAAAGCCCGGCACAGAACCGGTCAAGGATCCTGCTTCGGAAACGACTACGCCGTCAGAGGTAACCGTGATTGCCACCCCCACGACGACCGCCAACGGGAGTGCGGGCGGGCCCCCAGCCATCACCGTCAAAAAAGCCTAGGTTGTGGAAATGCCCTCCCGGGCGAGGGCGGCGGCCAAATCGGCCTTGGGCGGCAGATGGATGGTTCTCCACCCCAGGCGGGCAGGGGTCTCGAGGTTTTCCGCCAGGTCATCAATAAAAAGGGAGGAGGAAGGTTGGGCGCCAGCAGCTGTCAGGGCCTTTTCATAAATGTCCGGGTGCGGTTTGCGGGCGCCAACCTCGTGGGAGTAGATCCGAGGCTGAAAGATCGGGAAAAAGTCATAGGTCGCCTCCAGATGGCGGATATGGGAGGCACAGGTGTTCGAGATCAGGCCGAGGGGATAACGCGTGGCCAGTTGCCGTGCGATGGCCACCCGGTCGGGCAGGGGATGGAAGATGTCGCAAAAGGCCTCGCGCAGGGCCGGTTGCGCATGGTTAAGGTCCAGATCCTCGGCCAAAAGGGTGAAATATTCGTCACAGGTGTGGCGGCCCCGCTCGTAGTCGTGGGAGCGTTCGTGGGACCAGATTTTTTCGCAGAAAGCGGTCAGGTCTTGGCCGGATGTTTTTGCCAAGGCGCGAAGTTTTTCTCCGGCATGGAGACCGACCAGGATGTTCCCCAAATCAAAAAAGATGTGGGTGACCGGCTGACTCATCCCGACACCTTGTCGCGGGCGTGAATTATTTGGAAGTCTGGATGTATTCCCCGGCCCAGTCGTCGGGGGGTGGGGTCTTGAGAAAGCCCTCGCAGATTTTTTTGTACGCCTTGGAGGGGCCGTCGTGGGGGTCGAGCGCAAGGGCTTCGTCAAACTTGGCAATGGCCTCGTGAAATTTCTTGGCGGCATGAAGTTTCCATGCCTCCTCGAACAGGCGCACCACGCGGGCCTTGGCTTCCGGAAGTTCCCCCTTCTTGGCCAGCAGCTCGTAGCAGGGGACGGGCTCGGTCTTTCCCTTCACGATCATATTGGCGAGGAACCGGGCCTCGATCTTGTCCTTGGACATTTCGTAGGTCTTGCCGCCGATCATGATGTGGGTATCGAACGGCTTGTTGGCCGGCTCAAAGCGGGCCGCCTGGTTCACGGCATCCCCCATGACGGTGTACTGGAACTTTTGTTCCGAACCCATGTTGCCGGCGGCCACCTCGCCGGTGTTGATTCCCATCCGGGCATCGATGTCGCACCCATACTCCGCCTTCAGCTCCTGTTTGAGGGTCTGCAGCCTTTCCTGCTGCTCCAGGGCGGACCAACAGGCCTTCCAGGCGTGGGAGTCGGGATCGGGATCGGGCCAGACGGGCACACCAAAATCGGCCATGATGGCGTCGCCGGCGTACTTATCGATGTAACCGCCGTATTTCGTGACGAGGTTGCTCATTGGAGTGAGGTAGCGATTGAGAATTTTGGCGAGATCCTCGGCGGTGACGGACTCGGAGATCGTGGTAAAGCCGGCGAGGTCGGAGAAAAACATCGTGGCCATTTTCTTTTCTCCGGTCAGGCGGAAGCGGTCCGGATCCGCTTGCATGTAGGACAAGACCTCCGGGCTGACCATGGTGGAGAACATGCCGCGAACCCGGCGTTTCTCCCGTTGTTCGAGAACGAATTCATAGCTGAGACAACCGATGCCGCCGAGGAGGAGGGTGAGGGCCGGATTCACCACCGGTAGGATGAGATCCAGCCGATCCTGCACAAAAAACGTCAGAACGGCGTAGCCGAGAGCGGCGATGAGAAGAAGGGCGAGCCGAAGCACGGGTTGGCTGGTGGCTAGAATCAGAAGCAGGGCCAACAGGGCACCGGCCCCGAGCAGAGCGGGTGAGGCCCAGGAGGGTGGTAGTTTAAGGAAGCTGCCGGTTAGGGCGGCACCGAGAGCCGCCAGATGAACCTCGGGTCCCGGCATGGGGTTGGGGTAGGGGGTTTTGAGGAAGTCCTTGGACCAGTTTCCGTAGGGTCCGACCATGACCAGCTTGCCGCGCAACATTTCTCCGTTTTGGAAAACCTTTTCCCAGGTGGAGGGCACAAACAGCTGGTAGACGGGAATGGCCTTGAAGTTGAAGTTGGGTGGGCCGGCATAGCGGATGAGTCCGTTGGCTCCCTCGGGGATGCGTGCGCCCAGCCCCGCTTTTTCCAGCATTCGCCCGGAGAGGGAGATGGCCGAGGTGTCCTGGAAGGTGCGTCGGTAGTGGGCCTGCCGGATGATGCCGTCGGCATCGGGCCAGAGATTCACATAACCGACCCGCCCGTTGGGATTGTTGGAGGCGATTTCCGTGACGCCCTGGGCAGCCAGGGGAGCGGGCAAAGCCAGCTGGACGGAGGTGCGGCCAAGATTGCTGACCTCCTCGAAGGTGCCCCCCACCACGGCGCGGTCGCCGAACTCGTCCAGCGCCAGCAGCAACTCGTCATCGCCTTCTTTCGGAGTGGGAAACATAAGATCCAACGCGACGACCTTGGCCCCGGCTTCAGCCACCCGCCGGATGACATGGCCCCAGACGGAACGTCGCCAAGGCCAGGAGCCGGTGGACATTTCCGCCAGGGCCGGGTGGGCCGCGATTTCCTCCTCCATCAGCACGTCGTTGTAGGACTGCTTATCGATCGCCAGAAACACCACCTCCGGTGGAATCGGGGCGGTTTGGCCGAAGCGCACGCGCAGATCCCGGGTGTAGTTTTCCGCTTCCAGCAGGGGCTTGAACTGGATGAGCGCGAGCAGTCCGAAAAGCAGGGCGGTGCCGGCGCAGATCGAGGCCAGAATGATCCGCCGAATCACGGCGTCTTTTTTGGCGGTACGGGCCATAATGTTTTTTAGGGAGTTGGGTTAGGGCGTGCCAACGTTGATTCCTGACGAGTGGCTTCCTGGTTGAGCTCGTTTTCCAGTTCCCGCATCAGGCGGCGTTCGTGCTCGGCCACCTCCCGCTCCACGGCCGCCACCGCCTGTCGGCGGGCGACTTTTTCCTGTTCCACTTTTTTCTCGTGCTCGTGGTGGGCGACGAGGGCCCCGATGAGCATGCCGGCAAAGGCCCCGGCGCCGGCACCGATGGCGGCTCCGTCTCCCCCTCCAGCCATGGCCCCGATCCCGGCCCCGGTGGCCGCCCCACCCACCGCCCCCACGCCGGCTGCCGTCGGCACTCCGCTGCCCGCTCCGAAACCCTTGTTTTTCATGGCGGCCGGGACTCCGGCCATCAGATTCTGGCGATACTGTTTCACATCGGCACGGATGGCGGCGAGGCGGTCATCGAGGGACTGAGCGGCGGCCCGGCGCTTGGCCTCGCCGTTTTCCAGTTCCCCTTGGGATCGGAGGAGGGCGGGGGGCGGGGTGGTGGCTTCGCGGACAAAGATGGCTTCCAACGCGGGGATCCGGCTCATGGGAAGAAGGTCGGCACTCAAGGCCATCCAAGTGCCGGAAGAAAGTACGGCCTGACGAAGGGTCCAACCGCCTTCGAGGGTGGTGCCGGCCGGGATCACGGTTCGGGCTTGGGCCAGATCGAACACTTTTCCCGGAGGCAGGTCGTAGGCGTAAACCACCCGGGGCAAAAGACGCTGATGGGTGGCGGAAAGTCCCGGAGGGACGGCGACCGGCACCACCGGAGCCAAGAGGATATCCTCCTTGGCCTTGAGACGGATTTCGTAATCCACCGAGACGCCGTCTTCGTTTTGGAGCATGCGGAGGGGTTTGAGTCCGGAGAGCTCGAACTGGGGTGGTAACCGGCGGTTGAGGACGGATTTGGCGAGACCTTCAGGCGGGAGATTTCGCCAGCGGTTCCACCAGCCTAAGGTGGAGGGATCGGGAGGGACGGCGGCGGGAAGGACGGGGATGGCCGGTGTGCTGGAATTTACGGCGAGTTGGCTGATTTGGCGGAGGGAGGAGCTCCAGCGGGCATAATCGGCCTGAAGAACCTGGGGCGTGCGTAGCTCATCGTCGTTTTTGGAGAAAGACGGACCGCGGAGAAGAAGATAGAGCGCGCTGAGGAGTCCCAGGCCCAGCAGGGCGGCGGCCCCGGCCAGTCCGGCAACCGGAAGCCAAGGAGGAAGAGAAAACTTTGTTTTTTTCTGAAGCGGGGGCGGTTCCTCGCTTTTCTGCAGGGAAGGTTGGATACGCCGGGGCGGTCCGGACCGGAACATAGTCCCAAATTACGACCGGCCCCGTCGGCGAGGAAGTGTTGCCTTCTGGCAACCGGGGCACCAGCAGGTGGTCCGTCCGCCCACCGGTTTCCGGATCAGGGCCTTCCGGCAGCGCGGACATCGGCCTCCGTCTGCCCAGCGATGGAGGAAAAGCCAGGAGCGGGGTGGGTCCGACCAGTCCCGCCCGATGATCCGGATGGCTTCCTTCGACACCTTTTGAGTTTTGGAATGAAGTCGGGCGATCTCTACCTGGTCCAGGGTTCCCGCGAGGGTGCGGGGATTCAGGCCAGCCTGCCAAAGGATCTCATCGGCCATCCAGT
>CAZWQT010000015.1:0-25706 GCA_964635945.1 uncultured Akkermansia sp.
CTCCACCAAACCCACGCACAGGCTCCCAACACCAGCACCACCAGGATCAGGAAAAAGGCCGTTACGCCGGCATTGATGGCCTGGGCGGCCGCCAGCTTGGTCTGGCCTGCCTCGCGGGCCCGCTCCATTCCCGACAGGAACCCCAGCCGCGGATCGGGACTGAAAATCTTCATCCACCCCGCAGAAAAGGTCACGGTCACCAGCCACGCCAAAGGCACCAGCGTCACCCAGGCCAGCCGGGCCCGATCCATTTTGATGAGCACGGTCGTCGCCAGGCCCAGGGCCATCACCGCCAAAAGCTGGTTGGCCACACCGAAAATCGGCCAAAGGCTATTGATTCCGCCCTCCGGATCGACCACTCCCTGATAAAGAAACCAGCCCCACCCGGAAACAAAGAGCACGCTGCCCAGCACATTCCCCGCGGAGGAATGAACCTGCCCCCAAGGCCGGTGCAGCCAGCCCAAGACTTCCTGGACAAGAAAACGCCCGATCCGGGTGCCCGCATCGATCGTTGTCAGGATGAACAGGGCCTCGAACATGATGGCAAAGTGATACCAGAAGGCCATGCCGGCCTGGCCCAGACCTCCCAGGGAGCGGGCAAAGATCTGGGCCATGCCCACGGCAAACGTGGGCGCCCCGCCCGTGCGCCCAATCATCGAATGTTCCCCCACCGATCTCGCCAGATCTTCCATCTGTTTTTCCGTGACCGGAAAACCCATCTCCGTGACCCGTTGCACCACCGCGGCGGGTTCGCCACGCAAGTTGATCGCAAAATATTCTCCCGGCGGCATCGCACAGGCGGCCACCAGGGCCAGCACCCCCACGCACATCTCCGTGATCATCGCCCCATACCCCACCAGCCGGATATCCGCCTCGCTCGCCAACAGTTTGGGCGTGGTGCCGGAAGCCACCAGGCAGTGAAAGCCGCTGATCGCCCCGCAGGCGATGGTGATGAAACAGAACGGGAACACCGGGCCGGCAAAGATCGGTCCGGTTCCGTCGATGAAACGCGTCAACGCCGGCATCTCCAACTGCGGGGCCAGGAAGGCCACCACCACGCCCAGCGCTGCCACCGTCCCGATTTTCAAAAAGGAACTCAGGTAATCCCGCGGAGCCAGAAGAAGCCACACCGGCAACACGCTGGCCGCCAAACCGTATCCCATGATCGCCCACGCCAGTGAGGTCGATTTCCAGGTGAACATGCTGGCGAGGACCGGAGTCGCCGCCGCCCAGCGGCCCGCCCACACACAGCCGATCAGCCCAAGCACCCCAAGAATCGTCACCACGAGGGTTCTTTGGCTGCCCGCACCCCGCATCCCCACACCCATCGCCAGCGCCAAAGGCATGGTGAGCACGATCGTGAACAGTCCCCAAGGGCTCTCGGCCAAGGCCTTCACCACCACCAAGGCCAGCACCGCCATCAGCATGGTGATGATTCCCAGCAGACCCACCACCGCCAACGTCCCCGCCACCGGCCCCACCTCATCCCGCAGCATCTGCCCCACCGACTTGCCCCGCCGCCGCAGGCTCAGCCAGAGAATGATGCTGTCATGTACCGCTCCGCCGAGCACGGCCCCAATCAAAATCCAGAGCAAGCCGGGCAGGTAGCCGAACTGGGCCGCCAACACCGGTCCCACCAATGGACCCGGGCCGGCAATGGCCGCAAAATGGTGCCCAAACACCACCCAGCGGTTGGTTTTGACAAAATCCTGGCCGTCCGCGTGACGTTCCGCCGGGGTTTTGCGGGAGGGATCAACCGTCAACACCATGGCCATCAACCAGGCGCTGTGGAATCGATAGCCGAGGGCATACACACACCCGGTGGCCACGATCAGCCAAAGGGCATTGACCGGCTCCCCCCGCTCAAAAGCCACCACCCCCAGGGAAGCCGCTCCCATCAGGGCCACCGCCAGCCAGCCCAGCTTGGCGATTCCGGAAAGCTTTTTGGCCATGGAAAAACCCTAGGAGCTGGGAAAAACTTCGTCCATCCGCCTTGTCTTCTGATTCGTTCCGGTTAATAACGCGAAATGCAAAACATCCTTCTCCGTCTTCCCCTCATCCTTGCCGTCCTAGCCACTTTTCACCTCCCGGACGCGCTGGCCCAGGAATCTTCAGGAAGAGATCTCAGTAAACGTAAAAAAGCAGCCTCCTCGGACGAAGACGGTCCGAGCGCACCTTGGAGAAAGATGCCCCTGCTTCTGGATCGCCCGGAGAAGCCCTACGAAGTCATTGGACTGGTCAGTGCCCCGCAAATCTTTCTTTGGGATGATGAGGAGTCGATGAAAGAATCCATGCAGAAGCAGGCTTGGAAGATGAAGGCGGATGCCGTCATCCTGGACCGGGTCGATACCAGCTTCCGCTTCACCGGGCCCGCCGGCGGCGCCAACGGCCGCGCCATTCGCTACAAAGAGTAGCCTCCCCCGCTTCGCTTTTTGCGGAGCCCCGCGCTGCCGGCTTCGTCGCTCTGGCGGCGGATTGGTGAAGCGGAATGTGACCTAGGCCACCAGGCTGACCTGGGGAATATCGATTAACTCGTAACTGTTATTTCTTTGCCTGGGCTCATAACCCGCTTCCCGGATCAGTCGCCGCATCTCTTCCAGAGTTAAACGGAAGCTCGTCCCCGCGCTGGAAACCACGTTTTCCTCCATCATCAGGCTGCCGAAATCATTTGCGCCGAACTTTAACGCCACCTGTCCCATCGCCGGCCCCTGGGTCACCCAGCTCGATTGCACATTCGGGATGTTATCCAAAAAGATCCGGGCCAACGCCTGCATGCGAAGATATTCATGGGAGCCGGTTCTTTCGGCCTTCAACACGGTGTGTTCGGGCTGGAAGGTCCAGCAGATGAATGCCGTGAAGCCTCTCGTCTTGTCCTGCAACTGCCGCAACCGCGCCAGGTGCTCGATCCGCTCCTCCACGGTTTCCACGTGGCCGAACATCATCGTGGCACTGGACCGCAAACCCAGCCCGTGACCGATCTCCATGACCCGAAGCCATGCCTCGGTGTCGCATTTCCGCGGCGCAATTCGCTGCCGCACCCGGTCCACCAGAATCTCCGCTCCTCCTCCGGGGATGCTGCCTAAGCCAGCCTCCTGAAATTTCTGGATGACCTTCTCCAGCGGCATTCCGAACACCTGGGCAAAATGGTTGAACTCCGGCGGCGAGAATCCATGGATGTTCACCTGGGGATATTTCGCACGCAGATGCCGAAGGAGGTCGAGATACCACTCCAACCCCAGCTTGGGGTGATGGCCCCCCTGCAACAGAATCTGGTTTCCCCCGACCGCGATTAACTCATCGATCTTCCGGTCGATCTGATCGTGGCTCAGGACGTAATGGTCCGGATCCGTCTCCGTCCGGTAAAACGCGCAGAATTTGCAATAAACATCACATACATTGGTGTAGTTGATGTTCCGGTCCACGATGTAGGTGACCACTTCTTCCCCCCGGCCGTCGTAGTCTGTCCGCTTGGCCAGCTTTCTCCGGGTGTCCGCCAGCTCTCCCACCAAGGCTAACGGCCAATCATACACCGCCCTCGCCTCATTCCGGCTAATCCTTCCTCCCTCCCTTATCTTTGCCTCCAAACCTTTCGGACTCATCCCGGAAGCTCCTCGGAATCATCGTGAAGGGAATTCATTTTTCGCACCGGATTGCCGCGGCCCTGCGTTTTCAACTAAGGGCGGGACGGCTAACGCGAGATATCGCCTTGGCCCAACAAGCGGAAGCCGCCTCGGCTGAGCACCTGGGCGCCCAGCTCGTTGTCATCCAGGTTTAGACAAAGGGCGGATCGCCCCTCCGGACGGACCAAAAAGCCATAAGCCGTCAGAATGTTGATCTCTGCTTCCAGCAAGGAACTCAAAACCTTGGGCAGTTCGGTGCCTGCTTCCAGCTCCACCGCTACCACCGCCGACTCCGTGTGAGCCACCGCCTGTTCATGAAAGACGGCGCGAGCGGTGTCCGGATCATCCACCACCATCCGCACGATCGCACTGTCGGTCGTGTCGAGGATGGTCAGAGCCACCACATGGACGTGGCGGCTGTGCAGAATCCGGATCAGCTCGAGCAAGCGGCCGGCCTGATTGGCCAAAAAGATGGAAAATTGACGGATCGGATCCGCCTGCTTTTTCCTGACGGGCGCGGAGGTCGCCATGCAGTCAACCTAGCCTGACCTCCTACCCACGCCAACCCAGGATCACCTTGGCCGTGTTTCGCCCACTGGCCCCAAAAACCCCTCCTCCCGGGTGAGTACTCGCCCCCGTCAGGTACAGGTTCTTCATGGGCGCCCGATAACAGGAGATCTCCGGCAGCGGCCGGAACATGAACATCTGGTCGAGGCTCATCTCAAAATGCATCACATTCCCACGCAACAAACCGAGATCCCGCTCCAGGTCCAGCGGCGTTTGGATGTAACGCCCCACCATCTTCCCGCGCATGTTGGGCGCATACTGACAGACGAGGTCATAAAGTTTGTCTGCTTCCCGCTCCCGGATGCCATCCCAATGTTCCCCGTTGCGCAGCTCGTAGCTGTGGTACTGCGCCCACGTGAAAAGGGTGTGCTTCCCGGCAGGGGCCAAAGTCGGGTCGATGGAGGAAAACGTCATGGCCACGACACTGGGCTGCGCCGGAGGCCGGCCGGCCAGGTAGTCGTGATAGCTGCTGTCCAGCATCGCCGCGTCCCGACAAAGCAACTGCATGGCTGAGTGATACTCCCTTGGCTTTTTTCCGTCCTGCGATTGTCTTCCATAGACCGGCAACTCCTCCACGGCATGGCGCACGACCATGCCAAAACCGTTTCCGATCCGCGCCTTTCCGATTCTCTCCCTTAGATTCTCCGGCCCGCCCTCGAGCATCTCACCAAAAAATGTTTTCAAATGGCAGGCGGCCACAACTTTTTCCGCCTCGAACACCTGCCCCCCCGCCTCGACCCGCCACCCGGCCCCGTGGCGGGAGACTTTGCGGACGGGGTGTCCCAAAAAAATCTCCCCCCCATGGCGCTGCAGGCACTTCACCAGGGCCGTGCTCAGGGCCCCGCTGCCGCCCTTGGCCCGTTTGGCCCCGCTCCGATGGATCATGGCGTTCCAACCAAACATGTCGCCGCTGGCCACCTCGGCCGGAGCCGGACCGCTCTGAGCCGAAAGCCAGAGCATCGCCGTCCGGAGATGTTCGTTCTCGAATGTTTCCCGAATGACCTCCCCATAGGGCGCCATCAGTTGGCGGGCAGTGTCCAGGCTCGACCACAGGCGCCGTGATTTGGGGCGGAACAAATTTCGTTTCACGATCGTCCCAAAGAGCCGCCCGGGCGAAGGAGGGGCCAAAAATGTTTCGAACACTCCCTCGTTCAGCTCCGCCCACCGCTCCACGTAGCGCCGGTAAGCCTCGGCATCCTTTCGGCTGAAACGGGCGATACTCGCACAGGTCCGCTCCACATCGCGGTAAAAGGAGATCCCCTCCTCCGTCCCATCGACCGGATAGTGGGCCCACGGATCCATCTCAATGTATTCCAACCCCTCCCGGCCGAGCTCGAGCTCCGCCACCACCGGGGTGAGATGGATCATGATATGAACGGAGGATCCGACATCGAAACGGAATCCGGGAACCAGATCGTCCCTTGTGCAGACCGCTCCCCCGGGCAGATCCCGTTTTTCCACCACCGCCACCTTGAGTCCGGCTTTGGCCAGATAACAGGCACAGATCAGGCCGTTATGCCCCGCCCCGACGATCAGTGCGTCGTAACGCAAAAGAAAGCTACCTCGTGGCCGAAACCGGTTCGGCGCCCGCTTGGTTTTTCTGGCGGGCGGTAAAACGCTGGATCCGCTCAGCCGCCGCCTCCAGCCGGTCCAAAGAGGTGGCGTAACTGCACCGGACAAAACCCTCCCCACTCGGCCCAAAAGCCTCTCCTGGGACCACCGCCACCCTTTCTTCGTCCAGCAAACGCATGGCAAATTCCCTCGCGGAGAGCCCGGTGCCGCGCACATCGACAAAAAGATAAAAGGCCCCGTCCGGCTGGATGGAGGGAAGGCCGGCTTCCTGCAACCGGCGCCGCAGAAAATCCCGGCGAAGACGGTAGGTATTCCGCGCCTCCTCCGTGATGGCATCCGCCTCCTTCAGGGCTTCCGCCGCCGCTTCCTGGCTGGGAGTGGGCGCGCACAGAATCGCATACTGATGGATCTTCATCATGGCCTCGATCAGCGGCGCCGGAGCGCAGGCATAGCCGATCCGGAATCCGGTCATTGCAAACGCCTTGCTCAGGCCGTGCAGCAGGATCGTTCTCTCCCGCATGCCGGGCCGGGAGACGATCGACGCATGCCGCCCCTCATAGGTGAGTTCCGCATAAATCTCGTCGCTGATCACCAAAAGGTCCTTTTCCACGCAGACCCGGGCCAACGCATCCAGATCCCGACCCGACAGAACCGCTCCGGTGGGGTTTGTCGGAAAATTCAACAACAAGACCTTCGCCCCCTGGGCGGAACGGGCCACCTCCGCCGGATCCAGCCGGAAGCCGTTTTCCGGGCGGGTGTGGATGGCCCGACCCTTGGCATGGGCCAGGGCAATCGAAGGGGCGTAGGAAACATAACAGGGTTCGTGATAGAGCACCGTCTCCCCTGGGTTCAAAACCGCGCGCAGGGCGAGATCGATCGCCTCGCTCACCCCCACAGAAACTAAAACCTCGGTTTCCGGATCATAGGCCGGTCCGAAAATTTTCTCCACATACCGGGCGATCTCACGACGGAGCTTCAGGCTGCCCAGATTGGAGGTGTAGCCGGTGCGCCCATGCTCCAGGGCATAGATCGCCGCCTCGCGCACTCCCCAGGGGGCGGAGGAGTCCGGCTCGCCGATCCCGAGAGAGATCACATCCCCACGCCTCTGCACCAGCTCGAAGAAGTCGCGGATCCCGGACCGCGGCACGGCCCGGACATGGTCCGCCAAGAAATCACCCGGCTTTCTCACGGGGAGACCGCCAGCCTTTCCGTCCGCTCATCCTCGAGAAACATCACTCCGGCCTCCTTGTAGGTTTTCAGCTGGAAATGGGTCGCCGTGGAGATCACTCCCTGAATGGTGGAAAGTTTTTCCGCCACGAAAGTCGCCACCTGTTTCAGGTCCGGCCCCTCCACCGTGATGAGCAGGTCGTAACCCCCGCTCATCAATTGGCAGGAGACCACCTCGGGATAGCGGGCCACCCGGGCGGCAATCCGGTCAAAGCCCCCCTCCCGCTCGGGGGTGATTCGGACCTCAATGACCGCACGCACCCCACCATGGCCGACACGGTCGGGATCCAAGACCGCCCGATAGCCCAGAATGACCCGGTCGGTTTCGTATTTTTTCAGGGCCGCCTCGACTTCTTTCGCGGTCTTGCCGGTCAGGCGAGCCAACTCCTCCACGGAGGCACGGGCCTTTTCCTTGAGAATCTGGAGCAGGGCGTCCATGGCCGGTGAAAAGCAACCAGGCCCGGAAAAACTTACGGAACGAGGAAGATCTTGCCCGTGTAAGGGCACTTCACTTCTGTCCCGGGCGCAAAACCCTTCACATCCACAAGTCCCGCGTAGGGGGCATAAGGGCTGCGCACCATGCCTGCCTTGCCCGAAACTTTTTCGCCTTTGGGATAGCTGGCCTTGGCCGGAGCCGATTTTTCGGTGCTGTCGGGCGGCGTCCAGGGCCGCTTCTCCTCCGTCGAGGCGGTGGAAGGCTTGCTCTCGTCGGCCGGCTTGCTCTCTGCGGAGGAGGAGGCCGTCGTATCTCCATAGGTGGTGGTCACATCCGTGGCGTCATCCGGCACGGTACAGGCGGACAAAAACCCGGCCGCCGACAAAACCATAAACTTTGACCAGGGGAATTTCATGAGAAGAAACAATAAGTGAAAACGGAAAAAACTGCAATCCCAGCCTAAGCCCTGGCGAACGACAGCTTGATCCGGAATTCCGCCTTCTCCTTGGGCTTCAGGTCGAGGTGCTGGCCCAACAGAATCGCGTTTCCTTGCCGGATCGGCCCCTCGGGACCCACCTCCACATCGAGCAGCGGATACCCCCAGGCCATCGGAAGATTTTCTGTCATCATCCGGACCTCCATCTTGTCCACTCCCCGGGCGGACAGCCCCTGGATTCCCGTGACCTGCCAGCTTTCCCGGTCTGTTTTCTGCATTTCCCCGGCCTTGATGGTGCCCCGCCCACCTTGATCCGGTCCCAGATTCAGGTTCAGCTCGGTCGCAAAAACCGCTTCCAACGGCAGATTGCCGGTGTTCGTTAATTGGTAGGACACCTCGACCACCCCGCTGGAAGCATCGATGGCATAGACCTTGTCGAGCTGGCAAGGCTGCCTCAGCCCCATTCGATAAAGTCCTCCGTCCCGGTACAACTCTATCGTCACCCGGCTGCCGGTCTGCCGCATCTGGCGGAGTTGAAAGGGCTGAAGAATAAAGTCCCCCAACTCCGGGTAGGTGCCATTGGATAACTGCTCCACGGTGGTTCCCCGCGCAAAGAAATGCTCCTGAAAGATTTTCCTTTCGTACCAATCCGTGACCGGGGGCGGGGCCGAGTTCGTCCCCTCGTCCCGCCGCGTGAGTACGTTGCCCAGATTGCGCCCCAAGCCGGGAAATCCCAGCTCCAGACAACATC
Source organism: uncultured Akkermansia sp. (assembly GCA_964635945.1). GTDB lineage: Bacteria > Verrucomicrobiota > Verrucomicrobiia > Methylacidiphilales > Verrucolacustridaceae > Verrucolacustris. The sequence goes on from CAZWQT010000015.1 coordinate 8,610, forward strand.
CTCCTTGGTGCGGCGCCACCAGCATGGTGAGGGCCGGATGAGCTGCCGAAATCTCCAGCTGGCCATCGGCATCGAAATCCTCCCGCACCAACTCCGTCTCCGACTGGCCTTCCCGCAGATCCGCTTCGGCCTGCAGCAATTCCTTCCAGATGGCTTCCCGCAGGTGGGGCAAATGCAGGCCACCGCGCGTGCCGTGCCACATCGCGGTCGAGCACTGGGCCCGCCAAAGTTTTTCCTGGATCGATCTTGTTTTGGGCGACTTTGGTTTCACCCGGAGCCGACGCCCCAGGGAAAGGTTCTTTCGGTAAAACATGTTCACTTCACTGTACCGGACCCGGAAAGAGGCCCAGGAGCCACCCCGGAAAAAAGGCAGCACTTTCGCCGCATCGTACCGCTGACTCAATTGAGCCCGTTCGCGAAAAAATTCCCGGCGGGCCGCACCCGGCAGAGACCACCCCCCCAGTTCCGCCGGCGTTCCGGGCGGCAGGGCAATCCTTCCTTTCGGCGCTTGCCGCTTGATCTGGGCCCGGCCGGTGAGAGTGTGAATCCAGCTGGCGGACTCTTCCAGCTTGGTAAAAAACGTGTCGAGGTAGGCGGCCGGTCCCATCGGCGCCGTTGGCCAATTTTCCAGGTTCGCCGCCAGCGTCAACGTGATGTCCTCCCCCCGATTCGCAATCCGGCGCAGATGGCCAAACAGGTCCTCCCAGGTCGCATAAGGGATGAGGCGGGCCAAATCGGGGCAGGTCGGTAACACCGTGAGCAGATCCCCGGCCTGGTCCGTGACGTAATGGCCATTCAGCTTGGCCGCAGAAACTCCGGTCTTGAGAAAAAAGGAGCCCTCGACCGGTGCATACTGAATTCCGGCCCGATTGAACGCGCCGCACAGAGACGGTCCCCAAACTCCTTCCGCCAACCACGCTCCGACCGGCTCGGCCCCCAACCGCTGCTTCAACCACGCCGTCATCATGGCAAGCTGTCCGTCCCGATCTTCCTCGGCCCACTCGACCAGGACCGGCTCGTAAAATCCCCCGGAAAGCATCTCGACCCGGCCGGTCGCCACCAGATCCCGCAATTGGATGACCAGATCCTTGTGCCGCTCGGCCAACATCTCCAGAAGCACCCCGCTGCAGTGCAGATTAACCATTACCCCGGGGTGGTTTTGCAAAACTTCCAGCACCGGTCGGTAGGTTTCCTGCACGATCCGATCCACCACCTCAGGCAAGTTGCCCACCGGTTGGTGCATGTGCAGACAGAGGACCAAATTGACGTTTTTCATGTTGGGATCAGATAAACCAGTTCTTCATGTCATGGGTGCGGTTCGGTCCGGCAAATTCGATCAGGCCACGCTCCGGATACCTCTCCGCCTCGCCGCCGCTCCTTAGGATCCGCACAAGATAGCTTACTTCCGCCCCGTCGTTGCGCCATCCCAACGACGCAAACGGCACTCGCAGCTGCAGGCCCCGCTCCCCATGCACTTCCGCTTCGGCCGGCACCGGCTCAAACGTAACCCCGTCCTTTGTGCGGCTAATTTCCACGGTCCATTGGTTTTGACGATGGGCGGCGCGAAGTCTCACGGGGGCCGGTTGGTTGAAATCCACGCACACCTCGTCGCCCACCGGGCTCTTTCCATCCAGGCGAAAATAGAAGTCCTTCTCTCCAAACCCGTACTGGATGGCCCGCACCCGCCGGTCCCCCTGCGCCATCGCCCCCTGATCCCGCCAAGCCTCGTACTTGCCGGCACCCGACCAATCCAGGTAACTCGGCCGTGGCCCCAGTTTCGGCTCAATCGAGCGAACCGGCGGATGACCCAGCCGCATCTCCGCCGCACAGATCGGCACACTGAGGCCCGGCGGAGGCGTCGCCCCCAACCGCCGATACACGTTCTGCAGCCGGGCGCGGAAAAGAGCGTCGAAAATCAGATCGCTGTCTGTCTGGAAATCCGGCCCGTACCACCAGAACCAGTCGCTGCCCTCGGCCGCGTAGAGATCCTCCCAAGCGGCCTTTTTGGTTTCCTCCGGCAGAGGATTCCGGTTTTCCGCCTGCTTGAGAAAATCCCGCGTCCGCTTGATCCAGTCCCAGGCCCGGTTCTCCTCGGGATCGCCGATCCAGATGTCGAAGTTCCCTCCGATCCAGGAGCCGGAATGGATCCGCCCCGCCGGCGCCCCCTCCTTGCCGTCTAGATAACCCCCCAGGGTTTTTGTCTGAAACCTCGGCGACCCTTCCAGCCGGCTGTAAAATTCGTGCAGGAACTGCTCCCCGCTGTCGGAAAACGCTTCCCAGGCGTTCTCCCCGTCCAACGCCAGAGTGATGACCCCGTCTTTCGGCATCACCTGGGCAATGTGCTCCAAGTGAACCTTCAAATAGTCAGCCGCGGCTTTCGCCTCGGAGCGGGCCGCAGTGAAACCAATGTAGTCGGAGAGCGGCCGCTCCCGGAACAGCGCCTTCAGCCTTGCGCCCTGCTCCTCGACCCGCCACGCCTGGAACAGCTCCACGTGATCCACTTTCCGGCCCTGTTCCTCGAGACCCCGGAACAAAACCGCTTCGTCCGTGCAAAAATATTCAAATCCGGCCTTGGCCATCAAAGGAATCACTTCGGGGCTGACCGAGCCTTCGGAGGGCCAGAGTCCTCTCGCCTTGCGGCCAAAAACGCGGGTATGGGCTTCCTGCGCCCGTTGCAGTTGGGCCTGCGCGTCCTCGGGCGCCTGCATCCGGTCCGGCAACCGCGCCCAGGGCATCGCCCTCTTCGCCACCTCGGTGTCCGCCAGCAGCGGGAGGATCGGATGATAAAAGGGCGTGGTGGTCAGCTCGGCCTGCCCGCTTTGCGCCAAGGCCCGGTATTCGCCCAAAATCCCCCTCAACATTTCCCGGTGGATCTGCAGGACGCTGCCTTTTTCCTCCTCCGTGAAGTCCCGCCCTTTTTGCATCAACTGGCCCAGGACCGGATAGCGTTTCCGGGCCGCAAAACCACACCAACCGAGGTTGAACCAGACCTGGAGATCGCGCAGGTCGGCCTCCTTGAACCGCTTCAGATTGTGGGACGAGCCAGCCCTTCGTCCGCGCAGATCCAACAGCTGCCGGTATCGCGGATGCGGATCAATGCAGGTGTGCCAGTTGATCTTGAAAAAATGCTCGAGAATTTCCGCCCGCTCCTTCTCGTTCAACTCCTTCGCCGGCTTGGCCGCAAGGTCACCCCAATGATCCTGCACCTTCCCCTGTGCCATCTGCTCGATCTGCTGCACCAAAACCGGGGTCAGGTTGAAGTTGAGCTTCACCCCGGGGTGCTGCCGAGCCATTTCCGCCATGTCCGCGTACCCGCGGACCGTGTGCAGACGGACCCAAGGCATCAGGACCTCCCCGGTCGCCGCCTCCACGTAGGAAGGCTGGTGGAAATGCCAAAGCAGAACGACGCTAGCCATGCGCGGTCGCTTCGCGGAGGACGTTCGCCGACTCCTCGGGCAAGGTCGGGTTAATATAGAAGCCCGTGCCAAACTCAAAACCCGCCACGCCGGTCAACCGGGGAAGAACCTCAATGTGCCAGCGGAAATCGGCGTCGATCGTCGTCCAGGAATCCGGACGCCGACTCCGTCGGAACGGGGCGGTGTGAAGGATGAGATTGTAGTCGGGATGATTCAAGGCGGTGGCATAGGCGGACAGGGTCTTCTGCAGCGCCTCGGCCAGATGAACCAGATCCGCATCGCTGGTCGCGTGGAAATCCGCCTGCTGCCGGCGCGGCATCAGACAGGTTTCAAAGGGAAACCGGCTGGCGAAGGGGCAAAAAACGGTGAACCCGTCATTCTCAAACACCACGCGGTCGCCCGATTTTCGTTCGGCCTTGAGGATGTCTTCAAAAAGGTTGCGGTCCTTCTCCAGATAGTAGGCCCTTGCCGCGGTCAGCTTTTCTTTCACCACAATCGGCGTCACCGGCAGGGCAATCAGCTGGGTATGGGCGTGGGGCATGGTTGCTCCCGCACGTGCGCCCTGGTTTTTAAAGATAAGAATGTAATGCATCCGGACGTCTTTGGAGAGGTCGAGGATGCGGGAGCGACAGGCCTCCAACACCCGGGTCACACCCTGCAGGCTCTGCTTCTCAAGCGGCAGTTTCGGGTGCGGGGTCTCCACGATCACCTCGTGGGCACCGATCCCGTTCATCCGGTCGTAAAAGCCCATGGCCTCTTTCTCCAAATCTCCCTCCACCCGCAACGCCGGGAACCGGTTGGGCACCACGCGCACCTGCCAGCCCGGGCCGTTGGCCGCCCCGCCGTTCGGACGGATCGCATACAGCTCAGGTGGTGTGTACGATTCGTGGCCTTCCAGGAAGGGGTCATCTTCCGGACGCGTCGGTGGCATTTCCTCGCAACGGTAACGCTCCGGTCGGATCTGCCGCTCGGGGCTGAACACGATCCAGCGTCCCACCACAGGGTCTTTTCTCAGTTCCGGCATGTAAGGTGTCCTTTCGTCATTTCTTCCCGGAGGAGCGATAAACGGTTTCGTAGGCCGGCACCGCCGCGCCCCATCCCCAATCTCGCTTCATCCCGTTCAGACGGGCCATCTTTATCATTGCGGGTTCGTCCCATAACGCCAAGGCCTGATCCAGTCCTTTTCCTAACCCGGCCTCGGAATCCGCGGAAAACCGGATGCCACAGCCGGTCTGCTTCCCGCGGATCCACGGCTCCACGCTGTCGTGCAGGCCCCCGGTGTCCGCCACCACCGGAATCGCCCCATAGCGCATGGCGTACATTTGCGTCAGGCCGCAAGGCTCGGTTCGCGAAGGCATCAGAAAAAAATCCGCCCCGGCGAAAATTCGCCGGGCCAGCTCCTCGTGGTGCTCGAGGCGCACCGCCACTTGGCCCGGCAAGCGTTGGGACAAGGCCCGGGCCGCCTCTTCCAATCCGGGCTCCCCGGTTCCCAGAATGGCCAATCGTCCACCCTTGGCCGCCAGATGCCGCGCCGCCCCGAGGACCAGATCCACTCCCTTGTCGGCCGTCAACCGGCTGACCATTCCGAAAATCGGCCGGCCGTTCGCGGGCTCCAAGCCCAGTTCCGCCTCCAGCGCCGCCCGGCATTCTTCCCGGCCCTGCATCGAGGTGGTTCGGAAATTTTTTCTCAGGGCCACATCGGTGAAGGGATCCCACGACTCGTCATCGATTCCGTTGAGAATCCCGGTCAGGTGGCGGGCTCGGCTCTGCAGCACCCCATGCAGACCATGGCCCAAAGCTTCGGTCTGGATCTCCTTCGCGTAACTCGGGCTGACCGTGGTGACCTGGTGTGCCAGCAAGATGGCTCCCTTGAGCAGATTTACCTTCCCGTAAAATTCCAGTGTCTCCGGCTGGAACATCTCCGCTGGCAGACCCAACCGGGGGAAATCGGCGGCCGGGAACTCGCCCTGGTACCGGAGGTTGTGGATGGTGAACACCGTCCGCATGGGCAGATTCACCCGTGCCGCCAGCGCCGGGATCAGCGCGGTGTGCCAGTCGTTCGCATGCAACACCTCCGGGACCGGCTCAATGTGGCGCGCCAACTCCAAGGCTGCCCGGGAGAAGAAAACAAAACGATCCAAAGAATCCGGATAGTCCCCCCCACCCTCCCCGTAAGGATGGGGTCGGTCAAAATATTCATCCCGCTCCACTCCAAAGAGTGCCACCCCTCCCCGGCAACCCTGCCACACCCGCGCGCCCCACGTGCCCTTCGCCACGGGCACCGGCAATTCCAGGCTCGTCCGCCGGAACTCGCCGGATTTTTTTAGACCGCGGTGCAACGGCACGACCACGCTGACGGAATGGCCCGCAGCCGCCAGCGCCTGGGGAAGCGCCGCCGCCACATCCGCCAACCCACCCACTTTGGCATGGGGAGCCAGTTCAGCCGCCACGAATAGGATGTTCATGGAATGAAACTTCCATTATGCCCTATCTTTCATGCCTGCCGCCAGCCGCTTGCCGGACCGGATTCTTGCCCTGCTCCAGGGGAAAAAAGCCGCTCCCCTGGATGTTCCCACCCTCGCCCGCCGCCTCCGCGCCCCCCCGGGCGCCATCGGCCGCACCCTCACCACCTTGGAAAAGCAGGGACGGGTCGCCCGCGTCCGGCACGATCACTGGATCTCCTCGGACTCTGCCGATCTGGTCACCGGGACCATCCAGTTTCATCCCAAAGGCTTTGCCTTTGTCACCCCGGCGGAGGGGGACGCCCCGGATCTCCGGATCGACGCCGAAAACACCGGTACCGCCCTCCATGGCGATCTGGTGGTGGCCCGGGTCCAGCGCCCCCCCTTCTCCAGCCGCGGCCGGGGCCCCGAGCCGGAACGACCCCGCGGACGCGTCATCCGCATCCTCGAACGCCGTAACGCCAACATCGTCGGCACCCTCCAGAAAACTGCCCGTTTTTTCATCGTTATCCCGGACGATCCCCGTCTGCAGCACAATCTCTACGTGCCCGAGCCCGGCATCGGTGGCTCCCCCGCGGCCGCGCCCGGCGACAAGGTCGTCGCACGGTTAACGGAATGGAAAAACCGCCACACCAATCCGGAGGGCCTCGTCGTGGAGCGCCTCGGCCGCCGCGACGATCCCGGCATCGATATCCTCTCCATCGTCCGGAAGTTCGACCTGCCCACCGAATTTCCCCATCAGGCCCTGGCGGAGGCCTCCTCTTTCCCTGCCGTGGAACTGCCTGACCAACCCGCCGATCGCGAGGATCTCCGCGGGGAATTCGTCATCACCATCGATCCCGACACCGCTCGCGACTTTGACGACGCCATCTCCCTGCGCGAGCTTCCCGGGGGCCATGCCGAGATCGGCATCCATATCGCCGATGTCTCTCACTACGTTCGCCCAGGCTCTGCCCTCGACGAAGAGGCCCGGCGCCGCGCCAACAGTGTCTACCTCGTCAATGGCGTCATTCCCATGCTCCCACCCCGGCTATCTGACGACCTCTGCTCCCTGCGGCCGAGGGAGCAACGCCTCACCTACTCCGCCTTCGTCCGCCTTGGTCCGGACGGCCGGATGGGCACGGCCCGCTTCGCCCGCACGGTCATTTTTTCCCGCCACCGCCTCACGTATCAGGAGGCGCTGGTCCGTCTGCAACGACCGCCCACTGACGACTTGGATCGTTTTCTCCAAAAATCCTGGACCTTTGCGTCCGCCCTTCGCCGACAGCGCTTCACCTCCGGGGCCCTCGACCTGGATTTCCCTGAATTGCGGGTGCTGCTCGACCCGAAAGGCCGGCCCAACCGGATCGAAAAGGAGTCTTCCGACGAGTCCCATCAACTCATCGAGGAGTTCATGCTTCTCGCCAATGAAGCGGTGGCCCGCCATCTCAACCGGGAACATCGCCCTTCCCTCTACCGAATCCACGAGGTGCCCGAAGAGTCCCGCCTGCAGGAGTACCGGCAACTCCTGATCGCCCACGGGATCAAGGCCGGGGATCTCACCCAGCGCGGGGAAATTCAGAAAATCCTGAAAATTCTGCCGGGCCGTCCCGATGGCTACGCCCTCAAGATCGCCCTCCTGCGCTCCCTGAAACGAGCCGTCTACTCCCCCAAGAGCCTCGGTCACTATGGCCTCGCAAAATCCCATTACACCCACTTCACCTCCCCCATCCGCCGGTATGCGGACCTGCTCGTCCACCGCTCCCTCGCCCACACCCGGGGGGCCCCGCGCGCCGAAAGTGAGGCCCTGAACAAACTGGCCCAGCATCTGTCCCGGCAGGAGCGGACCGCCGCGGAGGCAGAGCAGGAGTCGAAGAAACTGAAGTTGCTTGAATATCTCGAGGCCCAGACCGGTCCAAAAGCCACCCAAACCTTTGAGGCGGTGGTGACCGAGGCGACCAATTTCGGCCTTTTGGTCGAACTGCCCGATTTTTTAATTTCCGGCCTCATTCACGTTTCCTCGCTCACCGAGGATTTCTTCTCTTTTGATCCTGCCCGCAGACAGCTCCGGGGTCGCCGTACCGGCAAAACCTACAAGGCTGGCGCCCGCCTCCGCGTTGTTGTTCTTCGGATCGATTTCCCCAAACGCCAGGTTGATTTCCGTCCTGCCTAAATTTGAGCAGTGCTTTCCAGTCCTTCGAAGCCTCGCGCGCAGGAGGACCAAGTCGCCTTTTGTCCGGCTTAGGACGCCGGCAAATCTTTCTCAGCTTTCCGCTTATTGGGCGTTCTCATGGGAACACGGAATGATTTGATTTGGTTAAGTATCATGACTAACTTGTACTTATGAAAGTCAAGACCGGAGAACTGAAAGCCAAGCTCAGCTCTTACCTTCACCGGGTGCAGGAAGAGGGCGCCTCTTACGTGGTCTGCGATCGGGACCGGCCCGTGGCGCTACTCTGCCCCCTCGACCAGGTGCCTGCCGGGGACTGGGGGCGCCGCCGTCAGGCCCTCCTCGCCCAAGCCCGGGCTTCGGGACTTCAGCTTTCCATCCCTGCCCGTTCCCCGCTCCGTCCCAAGCCGAATCCGCAACCGGCCCCGCTCCCGGGAAAGGTACCCACCGTTCAATCGCTGCGCTCCGGCAAGGAGTGGTAAGCCATGGAATGTTTTTGGGACACCAGCGCTGTTGTCCCTCTCATTTTTCGCGAAATTCACAGCCCCGCCGCGCAAGCGGCTTATGGCCAGGCCAGCTCCTTCTTTGCCTGGGATTGGATGCAGGTGGAAACGGAAGCTGCTCTGGCCAGGCGGCAAGCACGGGAAAGGGATTGGAGAAGTTGGACGGAAATCCGGGCTCTTTTTCAATGGGTTCATTTGCCGCCCAACGAATGGGCGGAGATTCAAAAATACAACCGCTCATGGCGGCTCCGTGCCGCCGATGCCGCCCATCTTTACGCCTTTCGCCGGGTCTTCTCCATTCTTCCCGACCTTCGCCTTGTCACTTTTGACGATGAGCAGCGCGCGCTTGCCTCCAAGAAAGGCTTCCGCCTGTTTTAGGCTTGAGCCGGTCGCCTCACGCGAATTCCACCTGCACCACCGTCGCATCCTCTACCCCCTCCAGCAAAAAAGATGGTTGGTCTGCGGTGACCAGACGGGCGCTCCCCCTGCACCATTCCTGCCCGCTCTCTTTCTCACGGATCTTTCCTGCCGCCACAAACAGGTAACGAAAGCTCCGGGGGCTCGGCACCAACTCCCTTGGCTCCCCCGGCATCAGCCACCATCTGGTGATTTTGAACGAGTCGCAAACCAGCATCCGCTCTCCCCGGGGCTGGACGAAGGCCGGCTCGTGATCGTCCCAGCGAATCGACGCCAAGGCCTCCTTCACATGAAGGGAGCGGGGCTTGCCGGCATCATCCTTCCGGTCCCAGTCGTACACCCGGTAGGTCGTGTCGGAGTTCTGCTGGATTTCCAGGATAACGTTCCCGGCCCCGATCGCATGCACCCGGCCGGAAGGCAAAAACATCGCTGCCCCCGGCTCGGTCTTCAGGCGATGAAAGCAGTCTCCCACGGTTCCGGCGGCTAAAGCTTCCTCAAACTCCTTTTTTCCGATCTCTTTTTTCAGCCCGACCAGAATTTCCGCGCCCGGCCGGGTTTCGAGAAAGAACCACATCTCTGTTTTGGGCTCTCCCCCCAGCTCCTGGGCTTTGCCCGCGGGTGGGTGTACCTGCAGGGACAGTCTGTCCTGGGCATCCAGGAGTTTGATCAGAATCGGAAACCGGGCGACCTCCGGGGCTTTTGTGCCAAAAAGCTTTTTCCGCTCCGGCCCATTCCATAGATCATGCAGGGTCTTGCCGGACTCCTTTTCCCGCGACTGGGCTTCCGTCCGGTCCACCAACTCCCACGTCTCCCCGATCTTTTTGCCTTCCGGCAGATCCCGGCCAAACCCATCGGCCAAGTTTCGCCCGCCCCAGATTCGCTCTTGCGCGAGGGGCTCGAATTCCCAAATGGCCATGCCTCCAACTTAAACCTTCGTCCAAAATCCAACATCCAAAATTAAAAGTCCTCCGCCTCCCAGCTTCGCCCGTCCCGGTAGGCCGCTCCGGTTTTCCATTTCCCTTCTTCAAACCAGAAGGGAACCACCATCCGGCTCTCTCCCTGCGGGGTGGTCCTCCGAATCTCCGCCTCCCCGTAGTCGTGAGCTGAAAACCTCGGCACATCCATCAGCTGGTACTGGGCCCAGTCCTCGCGGTCCCGTTTTGCCGCAAAAGCCAGGGCCTTCCGCTCATCCCACCCCTCCTGCCGTATTTTTTCCTGAAGGGGCCGGGAAATCCGGCCGGCCAGCTCCCCATGTTGGCCCCGGTTGGCCAACTCGATCATCCCCTCAATCTCATCCATGAATCGTGACCGCGGATCCGGGCCACAACCCTGGAGACAAATTGTCCCCAAGATCAGCCCCGCCACCCGTAAACTTGCCTTGGAAAACCCCATCCGTCCGCTTCAGTTAACCACATAATTTTCCATGGCTAAACCCAAACCCGCCCGCACCGGACCCAGCCTCGGCCAAGAGGTCATTGCCTTGGCCATCCTCGGCTCCGGCATTCTTCTTCTTCTCGCCCTCTTTTCCTTTGATCCGCGCGACCTCTCGTTCTACTCGCAACCCGCGCAAAACCCCAAAGCCAACCTCGTGGGCCCGGCTGGCGCCTACCTCGGCGGAATCTTGTTTCTACTCTTCGGCCTGGGTTCTTACCTCTTCCCCGTTGTCTTTATCGCCGGCGGACTCCTTCTCTTTTTCGCCAAGGAAGTCCGCTACTCACAGAAGTTTCTCCTTTTGGGAATCCTGCTCGTCACCGGGGCCTGCCTGCTCCAACTCGCCGCCCCGGTCTTTGGCCCCGCCCTCGCCAACCCCCTTTTCTCCGGTGCCCAGGGGCTCGACGGTGCTCCTTCCCCTGCCGGCAAAATGCCCGGGGGCTACATGGGCTACTTCCTGAACGACAAGTTCCTCGCCCCCATTCTCGGCACCGTCGGCGCGGTCTTGGTCTTCGGGCTCTCCTACCTGGTCGTGCTGGTTCTTCTCTTTGAATTCCGCCCCGCGGAACTGGCCCGCGCCTTCGGCGAGGCGGGCCGCGCCATCGTCGACCAGTATTGGGACTACCGAATCCGCAAAGCCGCCCCTGACCAGAGGCTGGAACTTGAACAGAAGAAGCTGGAGATCGAACAAAAACGCCTCCACCGCCGGCTCGCCAAGGAGAAGGCCGAGGCCGCCAGGAAAATCCCGGAAGCCGTTCCCGCGGCCAACCGTCCCTCGCCCAAGATCGTCGACACTACCATCAACCCATTCCCCTCCGCTCTCCCCGGAGCCACCGCCCCCAAGCCCAAGACGACCCCCACCAAGCCTGAAAAAACAGAAACCAAAATCAAAGACCTCGGGAAACCCGTCTCCCCCCTCCCCGTCCTCTCCGCCGAAACCCCTCCCACTCCCCCCTCCACCCCGCGCCCCACACCCCCCAAAGCCCCGACACCCGCCGCCACCCGCCCTTCCTACACGGCCTACAAGCTTCCCTCCATCGAGCTCCTCCAGAAATCCGAGAAGGAAACCCGCCCCACCTACACCGAGGAAGAACTCAAGGCCAACCAGCAAAGGATCGTGGAGGCCCTCGCCCACTTTGATATTGAGGTCAGTCCCGGCGACATCACCCGCGGCTCCACCATCACCCGTTACGAGCTCTATCCCGCTCCGGGAGTTCGCGTCGAGCGCATCGTCAATCTGGAGCGCGATCTCTCCCGCACCATGAAAGCGGAACGCATCAACATTCTCGCGCCCGTTCCGGGTCGCGATACCGTCGCCATCGAGGTCGCCAACTCCTCCAAGATCAAAATCCTCCTCCGCGACCTGCTCGAGTCCGGCGAGTGGTCCGGTTCCCGGGCCCATCTCCCGATCTCGCTCGGCAAGGACGTTTACGGAGCCACCTTGGTCGACGATCTCGCCGATCTTCCCCACGTGCTCATCGCCGGCACGACCGGCTCCGGAAAGTCCGTCTGCATCAATACCCTGCTCCTCAGCCTCCTTTACCGGTTCGGCCCGGACGACCTTCGCCTGATCCTCATCGACCCCAAGGTGGTCGAGCTTCAGGTTTATAACCGTCTTCCCCACCTTGTTGTTCCCGTCGTCACCGAGCCCAAAAAAGTTCTCCTCGCCCTGAAGTGGACGATCAATGAGATGGAAAAGCGTTACCGCTATATGGCCAAGGCCGGCGTGCGCAATATCGGCACCTACAACTCCCGCTCGCGTTCGCCGAAAAACGTTGAGGAACTGGACCTCGCCCCGCGTCTCGAAGGCGAGGAGCCCCCCCCGCCGAGCAGCGAAGAGCCTCTGCCCGACCGGCTCCCCTTCATCGTCGTGATCATCGACGAGTTGGCCAACCTCATGCAGGTCGCCCCGGCAGAGGTCGAAAACGCCATCGCCCTCCTCTCCGCCAAGGCCCGGGCCGCCGGCATTCACCTGGTCATCGCCACCCAAACCCCCCGCGCAGCCGTCATCACCGGCGTAATCAAGACCAACGTGCCCGCCCGCATCGCCTTTCAGGTCCCGTCGGGAGTCGACTCCCGCGTCATCCTCGACGAGTCCGGCGCCGAGAACCTTCTCGGCAAGGGCGACCTTCTCTATCTTCGACCCGGCGCCAGTAAGCTGATCCGCGCTCAAGGCGCGTTTGTCAGCGAGGAGGAGGTGGGCCGGGTAATCGACTTTATCGCTGCCCAGGCCAAGCCCTACTACGAGCAGGAAATCCACGCCAAAATGACGAAGCCTTCCACGGGCGATTCCGAACTGTCGGAAAAAGATGAGGAGTTAATGTCCCGGTCACTCGAGGTCCTCAAACAGGAGAAAAGAGCCTCTACCTCGTTGCTCCAGAGGAGGTTAGGACTGGGCTACGGCCGCGCGGCATGGGTGATTGATCAATTCGAAGCAAGGGGTATTATTGGACCAAAGGACGGCGCTAAGGATCGGGAGATCCTCGTCGACCTCGATACGGTCCAATTATGAAAACCAAGGAAGCCTTAAAACCCGAAAAAAGCGAAAACGCGACTGTCGGCTCCCAGTTAAGCGTTGCGCGCCTGCGCCATGGATGGACCGTGGAGGAAGCCGCTGCCCGGACCCGCCTCCACATTAACGTCATCCGCAACCTCGAAGCCGACCGTTTCGACAAGCTGCCCAGCCTAGCCTACATCCGCGGCTTCCTGCGGATTTACGCCCGCGAGTTGGGCCTCGATCCCAAGGCCATTCTTCGTGAATTTCAGCCGGGATCCGCAGACGTGGAGGACTCCATCCTCGATTTGCGCCCGGAGATGCTTGAGTCCCTCCCCACCCGCGCTGCCGAACCGGTCGTGACGAGTCGCAAACTCGGCTTTGGCGTCCTCTCCGCCGCCGCCGTCTTTGTCTTCGCCGTCCTTGGGATTCAGATGTACCGGGTTTGGCCGGTCAAATCTCCCAAGGACCCCTCCACCCTGGCACCCATCGGGGCGGACCAGAAAACTGATGCCTCGTCCCAGCCTCAGGAAACCAAAGCGAAACCTGCCGGGGAGGAAGCGTTTGTGAAGGCGGCGATTCCCGTAAAGCCAGCCGAGGGCACAGCCGCCACGGCAAACCCGGCACCTCCCGCCACCACCCTCCCCCCCGTCCAATCTTCCGATCAGGCCCCGCCCAAGCCCGCCGTCCCCCATCAGCTCCGGATTTTCGCCAAAAAGGATACCTGGGTCCGGATCGTGGCGGTGCGCGATGGCAAGGAAGAGGTCCTCTTCGAGGACACCATTGACGAGGATGACATGATGCCCCGCAAACGGGATGACGCCTGGACCGGGGACTCCTTTGTCGTCACCACCCGCGAGGCCGCCGATGCCGAAATTATTTTTAACGACTCCAACTTCGGCACCTACGAAAAGCCCGGTCCCCAGACCTTCCGTCTGCCCGCCCGCTGACCGCGGCGGCAGTCCCTGTCTTCGATGGCGGCCAAAGTCGGCCTGATTTCGCTCGGGTGCGCCAAGAATCTGGTGGATTCCGAGATCATGCTCGGCCATCTCCGTTCCGCCGGCATGGATCTCACCGCCGATTCCGCCGAGGCCGACGTCCTCATCGTAAACACCTGCGCCTTTATTGACTCCGCCAAGACGGAAAGCATCCAGGCCATCTTGGAGGCTCATCGCGACCGGGGTCTCCAGCGGCGCCGGACCGGACAGCGGCTGATCGTGGCCGGTTGCATGTCCCAACGCTTCTCTTCGGAACTTTCCGGGGAGATGCCCGAGGTGGACGCCTTTATCGGCCTCGATCAGCTGGAGGAAGTCGCTCCCGTGGTCCGCCGCGTCCTCGCGCGCGCTCCCGATGCGCCTCCCGAGGATTTGGTCCCCGACAACCTCCCTGTCTATATCCCGGACTACGACACCCCCCGCTGGCGCCTCACTCCCAAACACTACGCCTACGTGAAAATCGCCGAGGGCTGCAATCACCCCTGCTCCTTCTGTGTGATTCCACAGATGCGGGGGAAACACCGCAGCCGCACGGTCGACTCCGTCCGGCGGGAGGCCGAACAGCTTGTGGCCGAGGGTGTGAAGGAGCTGCTCCTGATTTCCCAGGACACCACCTACTTCGGCATGGATCGATGGACGGAGGGGCGCAGCCCCAGGGCGAAGGTCACCTCGGCACGCGGCGAGAGCCTCATCGACCTGCTCGAGGCTCTTCACTCGATCCAAGGGGATTTCTGGATCCGGCTTCTTTACACCCATCCCGCCCACTGGTCGGACGAGCTCATCGCGGCGATCGCCCGTCTGCCCAAGGTCGCCCGCTACGTGGACATGCCCCTCCAGCATGTGGAGGAGGGAATGTTGCGCGACATGCGCAGGGAGACTTCCGAAGCCCACATCCGGGAACTGGTCGCCAAACTGCGTGGCGGCATTCCCGGACTGGCTATCCGGACCACCTTCATTGCCGGCTTCCCGGGCGAAACCGAAGCCCAGTTTGAAACGCTGCTTGGATTCATTCGCGAGGCCAAATTCGACCGGATGGGCGTCTTCACCTACTCCCAGGAGTCCGGTAGCCGGGCTGCCAAAATGCCGGACCAGATAACCCCAGCTGTGAAAAAGGCCCGTTACCGAAAAGCCATGGCCGCCCAGCAGGAAGTGGCCAGGGAGCGGGCCGCCGCCCAGGTTGGGAAAACTCTCCGGGTCCTGGTGGACACGCCCGAGACCGCCCGGACCGAGGCCGACGCCCCGGAAGTGGACGGCAAAGTCCTCCTCTCCCGCCCCCTCACCCCCGGCCAATTTGCCGATGTCACCATCACCGGCCACAAAATCTACGACCTGCTGGCCTGAATCACGCGTCACCAGTTACCCTCCACTCGCCACGACTGCCCTTCCCTTCATCTTCATCTTCGTCTTAATCTAACTGAGTGACGATTCCCGACTGGCTCACCCTTGCCCGAGTGGCCGCCACCTTCGTCCTGCTGATTCTTCTCCAGGCCTGCGCTCATCCCCCCGTCCCTGTTTGGACCGCCTGGCTGGCCTTGATTCTTTTTGTGGCGGCCGCTCTGACCGACTGGCTGGACGGCCACCTCGCCCGGAAATGGAGGATCGAGTCCGACTTTGGTCGTCTCTTCGATCCCCTCGCCGACAAACTGCTGGTCGTGGTGACCTTTGTTGGGCTCCTCGGGGCCGGCCTGCTGCCCGTCTGGTTCGTCTCTTTGGTGGTGGCCCGGGAATTTCTCATCACCGGCATTCGGCTGCTCGCCGGTCAAAAAGGGGTGGTCCTCGCCGCGGAAAAAGTCGGTAAACACAAAACTTTCACCCAGATGGTGACCGCGATCCTTGGACTTCTTTTGCTGGCCTTGGACCCGGGTCACCAAACCGGAAGGGTTTTTCTGGAGGTGGCCATGTGGATCACTGCCCTGATCACTGCCGGCTCCGGCCTTTATTACCTCAAGGCCAACTATCCTTTGTTGGCGAAACAAACCCTCCGGGTAAAGCGGGCCAAGCAATGAGCGTTGGCTTCAAGGAACTGGCCTCGGTCTGTGAGGCCATCGGCGCCGGAAAACAGGCCGTGCTTCTCCGCAAAGCCGGCTTGCGGGAATCCACCGCCGAGAGCGTATTTGCAAGCCGGTCCTTTTATCTCCTGCCCACCCAGTACCATGATAAAAAACCGGGAGGATCCTCGGGCGGGTTTGCCATCTCCCTCCATGTCCACGTGATCCAGTCCGGCGATCTGCTGGAGTGGACCACCATCGAAAGGCTCCTGCCCCTGACCGTCTACGATCCAAAAACCATCCGGGAACATTTCGATTCACGAGACGAGAAACTCCTGCACTTTGCCCATATCCGGGCCTCCCTCCTCGCACCGGTCTGGCAGCTGCCCGCCTCCCCCGCTTTGTCCGGTTGCCGCTCGTGGTTTGATCTTCCCAACCCGCCGGCGGGTCTTCGGGAAACACCGGTTCCGGAAACCGAAATCACCCACCAAACCGCCAAGCTGCTTTCATGAAGCTGGAAGACAGCATCCTCGACATCCTCGGGAAGGCCCAGAAAGCCCAAGGCATCACCGACCGCGACCTTTGTAAAACGGCCCAGATCGGCGTCCCTGAATTGAACTCCATCCGCTCGGGTCGTCGCGAGCCTGCGGCTTTGGACCGCATCTCGCGGGCCCTTGGACTCAAAGCCGATCAGATTGCCGAAATGGCCAACGAAAACTGGCATGCCCCCACCGTGGCTCTCCCGGTTGGAGTGATGATGTTCACCACCCCTTTTGCCGATATGACCGTGAACCACTACCTGGTTTGGGATCCGACCAGCCTCAAGGCCATCGCCGTTGATGCCGGCACCGATGCCGACCCCCTCCTGGCCGCCTTGGAACGCCACAAGCTCAGCTTGGTCAAAATTCTTCTCACGCACGCCCACGGCGACCACGTTCTCGAACTGGATCGGCTCCGGGAAAAGACCAAAGCCCCCGCGTTCGCCCCCGAGGCGGAACCCTTGGCGGGCTGTAAGCCGGTCAAAAACGGCCAACATTTCAAGGTCGGCGCACTTACGATCACCGCCCACACCATTCCAGGTCACTCTGTCGGAGGAACCGTTTATGAATTCCGCGGCCTGGAGACCCCCGTCGCCGCCGTCGGGGACGTGATCTTCGCAGGTTCGATCGGCGGGATTCGGGCTCGCTGGAAACCCGCGCTGGAATCGATCCGCGCCGGAGTTCTCACGCTACCGCCGGAAAC
>CAZWQT010000016.1:0-21078 GCA_964635945.1 uncultured Akkermansia sp.
CGCAACCGGGACGGGAGATCAGCTTGAGGCACTGGGTGACATCATAAGTGCGGCGATGCTCAATCCCTGAATAGGTGTCTTCCTCGTTTTCGCGCACGATGACCACATCCATCTTGGGGTGCTTTGTCCGGATGTAAGGATCGTAGCTGAGGCACGGCCGGATGTTGGCATAGAGACCGAACGCCTTGCGGGTCGTCACGTTGAGTGATTTGAAACCCCCGCCTTGGGGCGTGGTGATGGGCGCCTTCAAAAACACCTTCGTCCGACGCAACGAGTCCCATGCGGAGGGTTCGATCCCTGCTGGATTTCCCCGCAAATAAACTTTCTCTCCGATCTCAATTTCCTCGATCTCCAATCGGGCCCCGCCCCCTTTTAAAATAGCCAGCGTGGCCTCCATGATTTCCGGACCGATGCCGTCGCCGCGGGCGACCGTGATGGGGGTGTTCTTTGACATAAGTTGGAAATGCTTGCCCCTCAGCACTCTCGGGTCAACGGCAAAACCCCTCTTCCGAGCACACTTGAGCCCCGTTCAGGTTAAATCTATTTTCGAACGATGCGCTCTTGGCTTGTCCTCACGCTTGGGACGGTTCTGACGATGAGTCACGCCTTTGCCAACGACATCGTCCTGATTTCCGGCGGACCCGCCCTGCGCTCCCACGAGCGCTTTAAGCCCAACACTCACGATCGCTATTGGGCCAACTTCGTCGATTCTGCCCTGGCCCGGATCAAGGAACTCCGGGAGGAATTCGGCCCTGGCGACCGTGTGACTTGGCTCGTTTTCCGGCCTGCCTACGTGCGCCGCGGCCTCGAGGAGAAACAGGATTATCTCAAAATTCTGGAGGAACGGGGCCAACTGCATGGCCTGACTCCGATTTACTTCGACGACAAGGACCAGTTGTTCACCCTCCTTCGCCGGGACGGTTCCAAGGAGCGGCCCAAAATCTCCCGGCTCGAGTACTACGGTCACTCCAATAAAAAATGCTGGATGTTTGACTACAGCAACCGAGTCGATGGGGGCGCGATCGAACCCTTGGTGGTTCACGTTGATGATTTGGAAAAAATCTCCGGCTCCAGCTTCACGCCCGATGCGGTTTGCGTCAGCTACGGTTGCCACTCCGGCGAGGAGTTTTCCCAGCGTTGGCGGATGATCGTGGGCCGTCCCATGGTCGGAGCGGTCGGTAAGACCGATTACAGCGCCGGCGGCATGCCCAAACTTTCCGAAGGTAAAGGTGGCTCATGGGTCTACTGATCCCCCTCCTCCTGTTTCTGGCCACTGCCGAAATCTGTTTTGCCCCCCCTCTACCTACCCGGAAGGATGCAGAGCCGCCGGCTCCGGCACTAACACCCGACTCAGCTGGTTCCACAATAGAAAGCACGAACGAGCCGGTGGTTCATCCAGAACCCAAGGAGGACGAGGAGGTCAGAAAGCCGGCTCCTGAAAAAATTCGCCGCGCCACACTCCCTGCGGCCCTCACGCCCGCCCGCCATGGCCTAACGGATGGCACTTATCTCATTGGCCAAAGAACAATGGTTGAGGATTACTGTGGCTGGGGTTGGATTCGCAAGGAGGACGAAAACTGGAACAAGGCCCGCTGGATCGCCATCGAATACGATCCGAAAATCTGCCCGGTCCCCCATGCCTTTTTACCCAGACCCCAAGACGATAAGGACTATCTCTACCGCCTTTACGGGGAGTTCGCGCCCTACCGTGCTTATGAACCCCAAGCCGATGTCTGGGTGGATGTCTTTCTCATTAAGGGGTTTGTGAGCCTCGGCCCGGCTGAGGAATCCCTACGCCGGGACCCTCCCCATCACGGCAGTTCCAAGCCGAACCGGTTTGCCGAACGCGGGGCCAATGTTCGGTAACCTTGACCGGGACCCCTCATCTCGGCATGATTCTCCACTATGCGGGAGCAAATCATTCTGGAGTGCACGGAAGCCAGGGCTGAGGGAAAGCCTCCGTCGCGCTATTTCGGCACCAAGAACAAGAAGCTCCAAAAGGAGCGGATTGAACTGAAAAAGTTCAACCCGTTCCTGCGCCGTTACACCGTCCATCGCGAGAAAAAGTAATTCGGTTGGGGCATCCGCCTCCTTCTCTGCGCCTCCTCACCTCCCCTCCTCTATCTGCTATCTCCTCTGACGGTTTCAACAGAAACCGGGACTAACACTGCATCCGCCATGCCGTGGATCAGTTTTTTGTCCACCGGACAGAGAGTGGCTAAGGCCCCCTTAAGCTCCACCCTGTCTCCGGTGACCAAATAATACGGGCATAGCCGCAACCTCCAGCGCCCCTCCTCCATCTCTCCGGAAGCCCCGTTCCAGACCGGGTGCTCCACCGTCCCCAAGCGTGCGTATCTTTGGAGAAGGTGGGGTTGGGTCCACCACTCCCCGACCGCCCGGCGGAGTTCAGGCACCCATCTTTCCTTGGGTTGATCGCTACCCAGAACCACCCCGCGCGATCCCCAGGCGCGGGGGGAAAATCCGCTCACCTTGATTACCAGATCCCGGGCCCGCTGACTGAAAGTCTCCAAATCCGCCCAGGAGTGAATTTCCAACTCGGGCAGCACGGCCTCAGCGGGCAACTCCATCGGTCGCAACGGCCAAGCCCGCGGAACCAATGAACGCAAATCCCGGAAATAACCTTCGCCTAATTCCCTCCTCCACCAGTCTTCCAGAGGTTTCATCC
Source organism: uncultured Akkermansia sp. (assembly GCA_964635945.1). Taxonomy (GTDB): domain Bacteria; phylum Verrucomicrobiota; class Verrucomicrobiia; order Methylacidiphilales; family Verrucolacustridaceae; genus Verrucolacustris. The sequence goes on from CAZWQT010000016.1 coordinate 2,687, forward strand.
AAAAGATCGCCCACCACAGCTTCTCCTCGAGGAACGCTTTCGGTGGGGCCTCCATGGCCATTCCGGGACGCCATCCCGCCCGAACTCCTTCCAGCGACATCCAGTCAAACATCTCAAAAAAGCGGTAGATCGGTCGCTCGCCACATCGGTATCCCTCGGCGGATTTCACCCTTTCCTTTCCCACCAGCCATTCCCATTCCGGGCGGTAATCCTCGGCCTCCTGCGAAATCACCACCTCTCCCGAACTCCCCACGGTCTTGGTCGCCAAATCCCGCAGTCCGTCGGCTCCTCCTACGACGGCCTGACCGATCTTGCTGTAGCTTTCCTGCATCCAGGCGGTCAAGCCAACGCCCCCCGGGACGGCATCAATTTCCGTCAGTGCCCACCCCTCTTCCGTGCGCAAAAGATCGGGCCGCAGAACCCTCGGAATCATCCCCTTCATTTTTTCATCCCGACCGAGGCGAATCACCTCCTCCGGTTTTCCCTGGTCCAGCCACTCCGCGATCCAGCTGGGCGCGTCCCCCGAAACACTGGCCCGATACAAACGGTCGGAGGCTTTCAAAAAGGCCGCTAGTTTTTTGCCGAGGCCCTCGAGAAATTTCGCGTCCACGGCATCCAGAGGAAGCGGTCGGTCAGACCAACGCCAGCTCTTACCCCGGAACAACCCCCCCGAAGGCAAAGTTGCCTGGAGCTCCTCCACCCTTTCCCTCTGAGTGGTGCTCATCGTCTGGGGCCAGCCAGCCTGGCCGCCAGCTTCACCGCCTCCAGAAGGCTGTCCGGGCGTGCCTGACCTTTTCCGGCGATTCCAAAGGCCGTTCCGTGATCCGGGGCACAACGCACCACGGGAAGTCCCATCGTGACATTGACCGTCCGGTCAAAATCCAGAAGTTTGGCAGGAATCAGGCCTTGATCGTGATAAAGAGCCACCACCCCATCAAACTCGCCCTGCACCGCCCGGTGAAACACGGTATCCGCCGACTCCGGACCCGCAATCGGTAAGCGGGTTTTGGCTCTCAGCCTGCGCACGGCCGGCCCCACGATCCGGCGATCTTCGGGCCCGAATAACCCGCCTTCCCCGGCATGGGGATTCAGACCGCAAATCGCGATCCGAGGACGCCGAACTCCCATACGCTTCAAAAGCTCCGCCAAATGCAATCCCGCCCGAACGATGGAATCCGGGGTCAAACCCGAAACGGCACGGCGCAACGATACGTGAGTACTGGCCAAGGCCACCCTGAGAGTTGGACCCACCATGCACATGGTGACGTCTTCGCTCAGCAGGCGAAAATGCCGCGCATAAAACTCGGTTTGGCCGGGAAAACGGAAGCCGGCCCGATGCAACCACTCCTTGGAGACCGGGCCGTTGACCACAGCCTGGATTTCACCTTGTTTCAACAGCCGAACACTCTCTTGCAGGGCAACCAAGGCCGTCTTCGCCCCGGAAACGGAAGGAAAGCCGGGTCGAACCCCTCGGGGGGAACCCAGCAATCGCACCCGGATTTTTCTGGCAACCCGTCGCCTCACTTTAACCATCAGTTCGGGACCAATCCCCGCAGGATCGCCCAAAGTAAGGCCGATGACCGGGCCTCTCCGGCTCACAGAAATCTTTCGATATAGGCCCCGCGCTTGAGACGATCGATCCAATCCTGCTGGACCTTTTCGTTTTCCCGGGCCGCCAAGGTGCTCTCAATGGCGTCCCGAATGCCGGCCAGAGGGGTCACGGTGGCTTTTTTCACCTCCTCAACATTCAAAATATAGTGGGCATTTTGGCCGTCTGCGGTCGCCAGGGTGATGATCCCACTCGACTGACCGGGACGCAGCTTGAACGCAACCTCCGCCAATTCGGACCGCAAAGCCTCCCGCTCGGCCCATCCATTGTTCTCCTGGAACAGACCTCCCCCCGCACGGTTATAATCAGAATATTTCTGGGCCAAGGCCGCGAAGTCGACCCCCTGCTCCACCGCTCCCAATACCTCCTGGGCCGTGGCCTCAGGATTCGGGCTGCTTCCCGGGGCAATGTAGATCATGCGGAGTTTTACGCGGTCCGGTTGGAGAAAGTCCCGGACGTGCTCCTGGTAGTAGGCCTCGATCATGTGCGGAGAGATGGTGATGAAACGTTTGGCGTTGATGATGCGCATTTGTTGGACAATGAAGGTCTCCCGCACGTTTTTCCGCCACTCGGCGTAGGTGATCCCCCGCTCCTCCAGGGTTTTTACCAACGCCTGTCGATCCCCGCCGAACTGGTCCCGGATCCGCTGCCGCTCTTCCCGGTCAAAATAGTAGTCGGGAAAATTGTAACCCTTGGTTTTGTACTCCTGCAGGATCAGCCGGGTTTCGATCAGGGAGTCCAGAACCGTCTTTCTTCGCTGCCGGATTCTCTGCTTCCGCTCTTCATCTGTGATTTTTCCGGACTGCATCTGGGCCTTGAGGTCATCCTCCTCCATTTGGGTCTGCCGCAGAACCTCGATCAGGGTAATCGCCTCGTTGTTGACCACCGCCGCCACGCCGTTGTTGATCGTATTGGGGGCTTGGGCGGCAAGAGGAGCCGCGAGGACAACCAGCAGCGGTAAGCAGGCGGAATTCCGCAGAAATTTTTTCATCTCAGCCAGCCCTCAAGTTGTTGAAGCTTATCGGGGGCAGTGGTACCGGTCAAACGAGGGAGTTTTGTCCCCACCATCTCAAGTTCCAAACCCTTCCAGGCCCGAATTTTCGCTCCATCGGTCTCCAGTCGGGTCACCCCCGCCACGCCGGCGGCCACCCGCACGCGGTGATACCCAAAAAGGAGTGTCACTTCCAGCGGCCAAGGGCCGTACCGATCCCGCCATGCCCTTCCGATTTCGGCCAACTCCTCAAACTTCCCGGCCTCCGCCACCTGCCGGTACGCGTCGATTCGCTCGCGCACTTCCGGGATATAGCCCGCCGGAACATAAGCCCCAGCCACGCCATTTCCTACTTCCGCGGCGCGTAAGGTCAGAAAATCCAGCCGCAACTGCACCATGGGGGGCGGCCGCCACTGCCCCTTTTTCATCCGGCTCACCGCCGCACGCAGGAGCCGGCAATATAACTCAAATCCAATCACCGCCACGTGCCCGCTTTGCTCGGTGCCGAGAAGATTCCCCGCCCCACGGATTTCCAGATCACGCATTGCAATCCGATAGCCCGCCCCCAACCCGCCGTGCATCTGCAAGGCCTCAACCCTCTCCCCCGCCTCCCCCCGTCGCCTCTCCCGGGGCACCAGGAGCAAGGCATAAGCCCGGTTTTGCGCCCGGCCAACCCGCCCGCGCAATTGATACAGGTCCGCCAGACCAAACCGGTCCGCCCGGTCCAGAATGATCGTGTTCGCATTGGGGATATCGAGCCCGCTCTCCACAATGGTCGTGCAAAGCAGAACATCCGCCTTTCCGCGGACAAATTTTCCCATCGCCTGCTCTAATTCAGCTTCCCCCATCTGTCCGTGGGCAATCTCTACCCTGGCCCCTGCCACCAGATCTTTCACCTTTTTCGCCAAAATCGGCAGCGCCGCCACGCGGTTGTGCAGGTAATACACCTGTCCACCTCTCTCAATCTCTCGCCGGATCCACTCCCGGATCAGTCTTTCATCATAATCCGCCACCACCGTCTCGATCGGGTGGCGCCCGGGGGGCGCCGTCTCAATCTGACTCAGATCCCGCGCGCCCAGCATCGCCAGATACAAGGTCCGTGGGATCGGGGTCGCCGAAAGGGTTAAGAGGTCCACCCGGCGGAACCTCTCCTTGTATCTTTCTTTTTGTTTCACCCCGAATCGCTGTTCCTCATCGATCACCACCAGGCCGAGATCCTTGTACTCCACATCGGGGGAAAGAAGACGATGGGTTCCCACGACCACATCCACCCCGCCCGCCGCCAGGGCCCGGATCACCTGGGTCTGCTCCCCTGCGGTCCGGAACCGGCTTAACTCCTCAACCGTGATGGGCCAATCCGCAAACCGCTCCCGGAGGGTCCGGGCATGCTGTTGGGCCAACACCGTGGTAGGGGCCAGCACCACGGCCTGCTTTCCCGCCATCACCGCCTTGAAGATTGCCCGGATGGCCACCTCCGTCTTGCCGTACCCCACATCCCCGCAAATCAGCCGGTCCATCGGTCGGTTCCGTTCCATGTCTGCCTTGGTCTCCGCAAAGGCCCTCGCCTGATCCGGCGTCGGCTCATAGGCAAACTCTGCCTCAAACTTCCCCTGCCATTCGTGGTCCGCCGGAAACGCCGTCCCGGGCATGGCCTCCCGCTCGGCCGCGGTTCGTAAAAGGGTGGCGGCAAAGTCCTCGACCGCCTTTTCCGCCTTGGCCTTGGCCCTCTCCCAGCGATTTCCCCCAAGAGTATCGAGCATGGGCCGCTTTCGACCCACCCCCATATAACGGGACACGAGATAGGACTCCTCCACCGGCACGTAAAGCCGCGCCCCATCGGCATATTTGAGAAGCAGGCACTGCCCCTTGCCGCCGGGCTTCTCCCCCAACCCTTCATAAATCCCGATGCCATGCTGAAGATGAACGGCGTAGTCACCCAGCTTGAGGTCCCCCGGATCAAAAACGGGCCGACGCCAGCGTTCCGCGGCCGCGCCCGCATGGCTTTTCCGAAAGGATCTTCGGGTCTCCGTCCGGCCCAGGAGCTCCGCCCCCGTAATCACCACCCACTTCCCCTCCGGCCAGGCAAACCCCTGTCCTAACCGGGAAATTCGGAAATCCAGAGCAGTCACCTCCTTTTCCGCCAGATCACACTCCCGCAGCCACTCCTGCAAACGAGCCCTCTCACCCTCATTGATTCCCGTGACCGTCATCGTCCATCCCAGGGAGTTCCAGGACCGGATTTCCGCACCCACCCGGCGCCGCCGAGCCTCCGCCAATCCAGCCTCGCGGATCGGCTCTCCCACGAAACCGTGTCGCACCGGCCCTCCGGGCAGCCTCTTCTCCTCCCCCTCAGGCAGCGCCATGAGTTTTCCCCATCCTGCACCAAGATAATCCGCCAACCCCGATCGCCTTTCACTCTCCTCAAGTCGACCGAGAAAGATTCCTGTGTCCTTCAGCTCGGCGATGCCGGTCTGTTCGTGCAAATCGATTTCCCGGATCGACTCCACGCGATCCCCTCCCCACTCCATCCGGACGGGAAACAGGGCTTGCCGGGAAAAAACGTCCACAATTCCTCCGCGCCGCGCCACCTCCCCGCGCTCCGTCACCGTCCCCACCTTCTGATACCCGGCTTTGACTAACTCCTCCACCAGCTGAAGGGGGTCAGCGGTATCTCCCACCTTCACCGGCTGGACAGCCCCACGAATCCAGTCCGGGGAAGGCAACGGCTCGGAAAGCACCCGCTCGGTCACCAGGACCAAGCGGGGACGACCGGGCTCTGTCAATCGGGCCAGCGATCCTACCCATTCCGCTTCCAGGTCCGGGTCCGGCTTCACTTTTTCCGAGCCGCGAAAAGCATCTGGAACCACCACCACCTCCCCACCCCAGGCCTCAATTTCTGCCGCTAGTTCTTCCTGCTGCCGAACATCCGCCGCCACCACCAACCACCCCGGGCCACCCTCTTTTCGGGCCAGAAGCGTGGCAGCTAAGGCTTGGGCTCCTGTAGGCCAGCCGGCAAAAGACCAGACCCCTCCCGTTACCCCGCCAGGCACGAACTGCTCCAAACCGCTCGTGTCCAGGGGCTTTTTCTCATCCCTCTTTGGCCCAGATGTCTCCAAAAACCTGCTATTCCATAACCTTTTTTGGCGATTGCGCCGAACAACCAAAGTCTAACCAAAATTTAAACTTAAATCGGTAAACCCACCGCCTTTGCCGCTGCGGCGCGTTCTTCTTCCAACTCCGCCACCGTGACCGCCAGCTTCTTTCGGCCAAAATCGTCCAGCTGAAGTCCCTGCACAATTTCCCACCTGCCACCGCCGAGGGCCCGGATGGGGAAAGAGCACATGAGCCCCTTGGGCACGCCGTAACTTCCGTCCGAACTGACAGCCACGCTGGTCCAATCCCCCTCCTTGGTTCCCGCGTGGAGAGTTCGAACCGTATCAAGCGCCGCATGGGCCGCGCTCGCGGCGCTGGAAAGCCCCCGAGCTTTCAAAACCTCCGCTCCGCGCTGCTGCACCGACGTAAGAAAATCTCCTTCCAGCCAGGCCCGGTCACGAATCAGGTCGGTGGCGGGCTTTCCACCAATACGCGCATGGGTGAAATCGGGATACATCGTCGGTGAATGGTTGCCCCACACCGCGAGGCGATCCACCTGCCCCACCGGCACACCCGCCTTTTCCGCCAGGCGCGCCTTGGCCCGGTTCTCATCCAGTCGGGTCATGGCAAACCATCGGTCGGCAGGCAATTTCGACCCGGACTGCTTGGCAATCCATGCGTTGGTGTTGCAGGGGTTTCCCACCACCAGCACCCGGGCTTGGGGAGACGCCACTTCCGACAAAACGCGCCCCTGTTCTACAAAAATTTTTCCGTTCAGACCCAGCAGTTCAGCCCGCTCCATTCCCTGCTTGCGCGGGATACTGCCAATGCAGAGCGTCCAGTCCGCCCCTTCAAAAGCCTTTCTGGGATCCGAGGTGGCGATCACGTCCTCCAACATCGGATTGGCCGCATCGCGAATCTCCATGACCACCCCCTGCAGCGCCGACTCCGCTGCGGGCACCTCCAGGAGTTGCAGCCGAACCTTTTGCTGAGGACCAAAGAGCCCTCCGGAAGCGATCCGAAAGACAATCGCATAGCCGATCTGGCCAGCCGCCCCCGTCACCGCCACCCGGATCACCTCACTCATGGTTTCTGATTGGCCTCCATGGATCCTGCCGGGCGCCTGGCCTCCCCGGGGCCCGGGGCATTCGTGGCGTAGGGCGGAAATTTGAAAATAACTTCGCCGGGACGGGCCAAGTTCAGAGTGTCCCGGGACATCCTTTCGACGGTGAAAGGATCATCTTTGAGTCGACCCGCCTCTTCCTGCAAATCCGCCAGCTCCTGCTTCTTGCGGGTGATTTCATTCTGAAGAAACTCCGCCTGCTCCTTGAGGCGCTGACCCCGTTTCCAGGCCGGGTAAAAAAGGGCCAGCACCACCGCCACTCCCAACAAGCCGACAAGAGCGTAGACCCATGGCTGAATCACACGCCAAAACTGTCCCTTGGAGGGCGGCGCCCCGTACCCGCGGGGATCAAACAGTCGCGAGTTGTCCGCCATAGACGGCCTTGGAGCCAAGCTCCTCCTCGATGCGCAGAAGTCGGTTGTATTTGGCCAGTCGGTCGGAACGGGAGAAAGATCCGGTTTTGATCTGCCCTGCGTTGGTGGCCACGGCAAGGTCGGCAATCGTGGAGTCCTCGGTTTCACCGCTGCGATGGCTGATCACCGCCGTGTACTTGGCCGATCGCGCCAACTCAATGGCGTCCAGCGTTTCGCTCAGGCTGCCGATCTGGTTGACCTTGACCAAAATCGAGTTGGCCACCTTTTCCTGGATGCCCTTTTTCAGGAACTCCACGTTTGTCACAAAGAGATCATCCCCCACCAACTGGGTCTTGGCACCCAGCTTTTGCGTCAGAATCTTCCACCCGTCCCAATCCTCCTCCGCGGTTCCATCTTCGATGGAAACGATCGGATACTTCTTTTGAAGCTGGGCATAGAAATCGACCAGCTCGGCAGCCTTGAGCCGACGCTGGTCGGACTTCTTAAAGACATATTCGTGGGTCTTTCTGTCAAAAAATTCGCTGCTGGCCACATCCAGCGCAAAGAAAACCTGCTTCCCCAGGGTATAGCCCGCCTTCTCCGTGGCCTGGGCCATCACCTCCAGGGCGGCCTCGGTCGACTCAAGACGCGGGGCAAATCCCCCTTCATCGCCGACGGCTGTGCCGAGGTGCTTGTCATGGAGGATCTTTTTCAGGGCGGCAAAGATTTCTGCCCCGCAACGAATCGCCTCCCGGAAGGTGGGCAGGCCACGTGGAATCACCATGAACTCCTGAAAATCGATCGGGGCATCCGAATGGGCGCCACCATTGAGAATATTGGCCATTGGCACGGGGAGGACATGCGCTTTTTCGCCTCCCAACCAGCGATAAAGGGGCTGGCCGTGGGCGGCTGCGGCCGCCCGCGCCGTCGCCAGGGAGACCCCGAGAATGGCGTTGGCGCCGAGATTCTTTTTGTTGGGCGTGCCGTCGAGATCCAGCATGACCTTGTCCACCCCGCGGGTATCACCTGCGTCCTTCCCCTTCAGAGCAGGGGCAATCTTTTCCTTCACATGGGACACCGCCTTCAGGACGCCCTTGCCGCCAAACCGCTTGCTGTCGCCATCGCGCAATTCCAGCGCTTCGTGAATTCCCGTGCTGGCCCCGCTGGGCACCATTGCCGAGCCGAAAGCACCCCCTTCCAGGATTACATCGGCCTCGAGGGTTGGATTTCCCCGGGAATCGATGACTTCACGTGCGGTGACGGACTGGATTTTGGTCTTCATAAAACGGGACCGGAAATCCCGGCGTTAGGTCCGGTACGGGCGAACGGAAACAATCCGCACCTTGGATTTTCCGCCCCCTTCTGTCGGCAGTTCGGCCGAATCCCCGGGCTTCTTTTTCAGCAAGGCCTGACCCATCGCCGTCTGGTAGGAAATGATGCCGTTCTCCGGATCGCTGTCCCAGGCCCCGAGAATGGCGACTTTTCGGGTGGCCCCGCCCTCACCCTGGTACTCCACGAACGTGCCGATATCGGCCACATCCCCTTTCACCCCGCTAAAATCCGTGCCTTGAGCGGAAATGATCATCGATTCCAGCTCGGCCTTGCGGCGCATCAGGACGGCTTGCATCTCTTTGGCCGCCTTGAATTCATGGTTCTCCCGCAAGTCGCCATACGACCGCGCCACGCCAATCTCTTTGCTGTTGGCCGGAATCTTCTTGTTGACGATTTCTTCGAGCTCTTTTTTCCGTTTCTCCAGACTGTCCCAGCTGACCACCAGTGATTCCGTGGCGGCGGCCTTGTTCTCCCCTGCGACCATGGAACTGATGTGCGGGTGGAGTTTGACGAGAGTCCCCATCAACGAGCGTTTGTCCAACTCCTCAAAGGCCGTGGAGGCCAGCGCCGCCCGGGTAATGTCCCTCATCTCCTCAGGAGCGGAAGCGGCCAGCAGATCGCGGATGAGCTCTTTGTCCTCCAAGAGGAGGTCATGGAGACGCGCGCCCCGCCAGATATCGGAAAGCTGCTCTTTTTCCAGAACGGCCAAGGCAGTCAGAAAAAGAAATGGGCCGCTTAACTTTTGAAACCCGGCCGCCCGGTTTCGGCAAAGCCAGACCACGGTATCGGGCAGTACCTGACGTTCGCGGAGAAGGCGGTCCAGGGCGCCCTCCATTTCGGCAGCCCGACCGGCCTTCTTGAACTTTGCGGTGATGGCGTCCATCAGGCGGCCGGAAGCTTTGGGTAGCAAAGCGTTGAACAGCTCGGTCCAACGCTCCCCCAATAATTCCGCCATCATTTCCACAAAACGGGGCTGTTTCCCCGCCGACAGGGTCTCCACCACCACGGCCAACCGGGAAGGCTCCGCCGGCAGGATTCCCCGGAGCACGGTGCCAGGTTCCGCTGGCAAGCCAAGGGCGGCCGCGAACTCCGCGCGGGCCAGAGCCAACTCGGCCACCTGCCCGACTTGGCTCTTGGGCACTTTTTGCCCGGCGGCATCCACCAGCTTGAAAATCTCGTCGGCTTGAGACTTGAGGGCCGCGGTATCTTGGGTTTTTTGCAGTTTCTCCAGGACCTCGATCACCTTCTTCACACCCACGGCCTCCCGGAGTTCCTCCACGCTGGCTCCCTTGGATTTTGCGGCAGCCTCAAGATACTGGATGGGATCGGTCCGTTTGGAGGGGATGACAAAGCGAGCATCTTTCCGCATTGCCCGTTTGGCCGCTTCCCAAAACTTTTTCCACTCCGCCGCTTGGAAGAGATGCGGGACGAAGGCCTCCTCCAAGCGGGTGGTGGTGGCTTCCCGCCCGAGTTGCTGGACCGCCTGCCTCATGAGCTCCCCCGGATCTTTTCCCGCCTGCTCTTTCACCGAGGCCGGATCCTTGAGAATCCGGGCCTCAAAATGTTCGTCCGTCAGGATGCGCAGAGTTTGGGAGGCATACTCAAATTCCATGGCATGCCCCTTCTTCGAGCGAAAATCAATGAGCAGGGATCCGATGGCGTCATCGCGGGAGGCGATCTGTCCCACGCCCCAACTGCGGTGACGACAAACCGCACCCGCCACATAGGATTTTAATTTATCTTGGGCTGGGGAATCAGGGGCCGACTCATCCGTTGGGGCTGCTTTTTCATTTTCCGTGTCTGTCGGCATCCTTTTCAACATACGGATTCCCTACCCCCTAAGGCAACCGGAATCCTCCGATTGGCCCGGCGAATGACCCAACTTGCTTAGGGAGCCGGCGTCTCGGCGGCGGGCTCGGTTTCCAGAATCTTGAGTTTGTCGGGTCCCGCCAGATCAATGGAGGGCTTGCCATCGTGCATCTTGATTTTTCCCGTCACTTCCACCGTCTTGCCTTCACAGGCGGGAACTCCTTCCGGAAATTTTTCCGCAAAAGCCCGGCAGCTAAAGATTTGGTTCGGATGCCGCCCTCCAAAATTCAGAAAAGTGGTGCCGGAAGAGGCCGTCCGCTGGCCATCCACCTTGCCTTTCACCGTAACGACCTTGCCTTCATGTTGGGCTGCCTCCTGGGGTGTCACCACCGGTATTTCCGCCGCCTCTTGCGAAAAGAGGTTCGGCAAAACCAGTCCAAGACAAAGCAGGGCCAGCCAGAGTTGTTTCATGGAATAAGAATGGGCCATAAACGTCTAAAGCCAAGCCCGTCGGCAAAACCAAGCCGAGTCTTCATGATCCCAGGCTTTCCTCCATCATCTGCAAGTAGGAAACCGTCCGCGCATGCCGGGCCTCATCCCCTCGCCGGCTATAGCTGTTGAGAAGATTGATCAGCATCCGTTCGGCGGTGTCCCGAGGCGTGGCCCGCATAAACATCGGATTCGCCCAACAACCGCGTTCTGTCCCGAACTTGGCGGCCAGGTCGTCCGCCGAAAGCACGACGCCTCCATGAAAAGGGTCAAAAACCACTCCTCCGATTCCCGCAAGATAATGACCGGGGGTGTTGAGGCCATACACCTCGAGCCCGGCCCGCTGACCGGCAAAAATATAAACCAGGGCCAGGGCCAGCGGGATGCCGAGCTTGGTCTGCAAAACCCGATGCAGGTAACTGTTGGAAGGGTGAAAATAGTCATCCAGATTGCCGCGAAATCCCTCCCGCCGTGCCAAAACTTGGCGCAGGGCGGAGATCGAGTCGGTCGGAGAGATGCTCCGGCGCGGGAGGCCCTTTTCCACCGCCTGTCCCAGTTGGTCGAGATAGGCCATGCCGGTGGCCGTGTCCGCCTCAGGATTCTCCACCTCGGCCAACTGCCAGCAGAAGGCCTCCAGGTTCTCCCACGTGGCCAACTCCGGACAGGTGGGCTGCCGCCCAGCTTCGCCTTTGGCTAACTTCCCCCAGAAACGAAGGATCATCCGGGCTCGGGCCTGGATTTTGGGATCATGGCTCTTGGCCAACTCCGCAATCATCTGGCCATAACGGCTTTCTTGGACCCGGATTTCGCGAATCGTCAGGTCGGCGAGGTCGCCATCATCCCCGGCGAAGATCTTTTCCACCGCCTTCGCCTGCTGGGCTTCGTGCGGTTGCATCACCCGTGCCTACCCCTTGAATTGGACGGGAATTTCCCCCCGCTGGGCGGCATGTTCCTCGTCCGAACAGCCCCGGTCTGTCGGCACATCGGTGGCAGCACGGGTCGGCTGGACGACGCCTTTCTGCAACATCCAGGCCTCAACCTCTTCCCCACTCACGTCCGCCAACATGTGTCCGTCGATTTCCACACAAGGAGAAAGCTCCTGGCCGCTTTTCTGGATCATCTCCACCCGCTGGTGGATATCGTTCCAAATATCCCGGTCTTCAAATTCCAGACTGTATTTAGCCATGACCGCACGCACCCCCCGGCTCCAGCCACAGTGCGGCTTGAGGTAGGCGATGATCTTGGGCTTGCTCTGTTTTTCGCTCATAAAGGACAAAATACTGTTACTTGGAATTTGCGCAAGGGGTTGAATTTCAGGCTCCGGGCAGGCCCTCGACCTTGACGTGCACCTCACGCAACTGCCGGGCGGTGGCTTCCGCCGGGGCCCCGCTCATCACATCTTGGCCCCGTGCGTTCTTCGGGAAGGCAATCACATCACGGATGCTTTCGTGCCCGAGCAAAAGAGCCATTAAACGATCGAATCCCAAAGCAATCCCTCCGTGGGGCGGTGCTCCAAATTTCAGGGCTTCGACCATATATCCAAAGCGACTGGTCACAATCTCCCCGGGTAGCTTAAGGATGTCCCGGAACAGTTTGTCCTGCATCTCCCCTTGGTGGATTCGGATGCTTCCCCCTCCCAACTCCACCCCGTTTAACACCAGGTCGTAGTGCTGACCCCGCACCTTCTGCGGTTCCCGGTCCAGCAGGGGTCCGTCCTCTTCCACCGGCGCGGTGAACGGATGGTGACTCGCCACCAGGTTGGGGTGCTCCGGATCCTTGCGCAGGAGAGGAAAATCGATCACCCAGTGAAAATCCAATTGCGCCGGATCGCGCTTCAGCTTCCCAAGTTTTTCCAGGTATTCGGCGCACCGGATTCGCACCAACCCCAACACCTCACAAGCCGCTGTCCACTGATCCGCGCCAAAGAGAATCAAGTCGCCTTCCGCGAGGCCAAGCTTTTCCGTCAGGGCCTTTTTCTCCTCTTCACTGAAAAATTTCACGATGGGGGACTTCCATTCACCCCCCTCCACCTTGATCCACGCCAGACCCTTGGCTCCATGCGCTTTCGCTAAATTGGTCAGCTCTTCGATCTGCCCGGTGGTGATTTCGGCCAGCCCCTTGGCGTTAAAGGCCTTCACCACACCTCCCGCCGCGACCGCGGATTGGAACACCTTGAAGGCCGATGCGCGAAACGTGTCCGTCAGGTCGACCAGTTGGAGACCATAGCGCCGGTCCGGTTTGTCGGTGCCGAATTTGTTCATCGCCTCGGCAAAGGTCACCCGAGGGAACGGGGTCGGCACCTCCACCCCGCGAACCTGCTTCCAGACCGCCTTCACCAGGCCCTCGATCACCGCGTAGATGTCCTCCCGGGTGATAAAGGACATCTCCAGATCAATCTGGGTGAACTCAGGCTGCCGGTCCGCCCGCAGATCTTCGTCGCGAAAGCATCGGGCGATCTGGAAATACTTTTCGGCGCCGGCAACCATCAGCAACTGTTTGAACTGCTGCGGCGACTGCGGCAGGGCGTAAAACTTCCCCGGGTTGAGGCGCGACGGCACCAAGTATTCCCTGGCCCCTTCGGGGGTGCTTTTAAAAAGCACCGGAGTCTCAATCTCCAAAAATCCCTGCTCATCCAGATATTGCCGGATCACGAGCGCCGCCCGGTGCCGTGCCCGCAGGGCCTCCGCCATCGCCGGCCGACGCAAATCCAGATACCGATAACGCAGCCGCAAATCCTCGTTCACCCCCTCCTCGTCCAGCGGGAAAGGAGGGGTCTCGCTGGCATTCAGGATGGTGAGTCCGGTAGCCACCACCTCAATATCGCCTGTGCCCAAGGAGGCGTTTTTCGTGCCCTCCGGACGAGGCGTCACCTTCCCCGTCACCGCCACGACAAACTCCGAACGCAGCGTGTGGGCCGTCTCCGCGACCTTGGGTTGCGAGGCCGGATTAAAAACCACCTGGGTGATTCCCTCCCGATCCCGCAGATCGATAAAAATGACGCCTCCATGGTCCCGCCGCCCGGAAACCCACCCCGCCAGATGGACCTCCTTGCCGCCATCCCCAGCCCGCAGCGCCCCACAAGAATGAGAACGTAGGATCATCCCACCACCTTCGCCCATTCCCCCGGCCCCGGTTCAAGGGAAATCTCACCTTCCGCCGTGATTTGAAACGAAATTCCCCCCTGCTTCCGCGTGGCCACCTCCTTCACCTGCAGCTTGCCCGCGGCCGCCTCCCGTCCTGCCAGCAAAGCCCAGCGGGCCCCCTTGGCTTCCGCCAGCTCCAGTTGTTTCGCCCACTTGCCGTGCCCCGGGTCGTAATCCACCCCGTGGCCATGGCGGCGAAGCCCCCCCACCAGTTGCAGCGCCAGCTTCCGCTCCCCGGCCTCGGCCACCACAAAGATTTCCGTCAGGGAGGGCGTCGGGCGCGCTAGTTTCTTCTCCGCCAAAAGCTCTGCCAGAACCGCATCGCCCATCCCAAAGCCGGTGGCCGGCAAATCCTCTCCTCCCAGCTTCATCAGGAGATTGTCGTAGCGACCCCCACCCGCCACCGCGCGCAACTTTCCGGCCCGGTCATGCACCTCAAACACCACTCCTGTGTAGTACGCCAAGCCCCTCACCACCCTGAGATCCACTTCACACCAATCCGCATATCCCAAGGCTGCCACGCCTTGCCGCACCTCATCCAGGCCTGCCGACCGGACCTCTTTCGAAGCCAACGCATGGATTACCGGCCCGGCCAGTGGCCCCAACTTCTTGTTCCACTCCTCTTCCGAAGCGCCTTCCAGTTTGTCCAAGACCCTCAGAACTTCGGCCTTGTTTTCGTCCTTCACCCCCTGCTCTGCCAAAAATGCATCCCACCAACCCCGGTCACTGACCTTCACGACGACATCCTTGGGTCCGAGCCCCATCAGGGAAAGCCCCAGACAAAGGGTTGCAATCAGCTCGGCCTCGGCTGCCGCCGTCTTTTCCCCGACGATGTCACAGTTCCATTGAAAGTGTTCGCGATGCCGCCCACGCTGCGGCCGCTCATAGCGGAACAACCGCGGAATGCTGAACCACTTGATCGGTTTGCGGTAATTCCGGTGCCGCGATGCCACCATCCGGGCAAAGGTCGGGGTCAGTTCCGGACGCAGGGCCACATCCCGCTCCCCCTTGTCCTTGAAATGATAGAGCTGTCCGACGATCTCCTCGCCGGACTTTTCTGTATAAAGCTCGAGCGACTCCAACTCTGGTCCCTCATATTCGGCGAAACCCGCCCGCCGGGAAGCCTCCCTCCAGGCTGAAAAGATTCCGCGCAGGGCCGCGTGTTCTTCGGGAAAAAAGTCCCGGAACCCCGGGAGGGGCTGACCCGTCATGATGCCGCTCCGCGCGCGGAGCGGTCCGTCAGGACTCCGCCGAGGGGGAGCTGTTCCCGGATTCGGAGACGACCTGCGCCAATTTCGCAGAGTTGCGGATCAACTCCGCCTTCATCTCCTTGCCCGCCTTGAACTTCACCACCGCCCGGGCCGGGATCGGCACATCCGTCTCCGGCTTATTCGGATTCCGACCCACCCGTGCCTTCCGGATCTTGATTTCAAACACGCCAAAGTTGCGGAGTTGCACCGCATTTCCCTTAAGAAGGGATTCCTTGACGTGATCCAGTGTTAACTGAATGACCTTCAACACGTCCTGTTGGACGAGATTGGTCTCATTGCTGATCCGAACCACCAGGTCTCTTTTGGTCAGGTTTTCCATATGTCCTTCTTATTAGGCAGTTTCCGTCAACCCGCCAAGTAAATTTTTAAGGGATAACCATTTAGGTAATTTCCCTCTGTAAATCGTTGATATTAGCGTTTGCGCCACTCCACCTTGGGCGGAACCGGATCCCCTACGACTTCCGCAAAAGTGCGGAAGTGAGTTTTGCATAGTTTGGCCAATTTTTCCCTGCCGCCCTTTTGAAAGATCTCCTCCGCCTGCTTTTTTACCCCAGCGCCGGATCCCTTGGCCAATTGAGTCCCCGCTTCCATCGACAATTTCCCCAGTTGCCGAACAAACTCCGCCCTCGCCA
This sequence comes from uncultured Akkermansia sp., assembly GCA_964635945.1. Lineage (GTDB taxonomy): Bacteria > Verrucomicrobiota > Verrucomicrobiia > Methylacidiphilales > Verrucolacustridaceae > Verrucolacustris. The sequence continues at coordinate 18,532 of CAZWQT010000016.1, forward strand.
GCACGCTGGCCGCCGCCACCGCAATGTCGCTTTCGGCCTTGGTTCGTTGCTCCAGTTTCAACTCCACGCCCTGCCGCCGCAACTCCCCCTCGACCAACCGCGGATCTCCAAACTGGTCGGACAAAGCCCGGGGACAATTCGGCAAACGACCATGCAGATTGGCAATCACCTTACCGTGCGCCCAGGCCAACATCCGGTTGAGGTTCCCAAACTTTCGGTAAAGCTCGCTGTATCGCTCCGGCCCGATCGTCACCACCTCCAGACCCGGCCCCACCACTTTCCCGATTTCATCCGCCAACTCCCAAATCTTTTTATCGCTGGTGATCGTCTTGCTGTCGCGCACCCCCGCCGCGATCAGCCGCTCCGCCTTCTCCTCGTCGACATAGACACCTGCCACCACCAGAGGGCCGAACAGGTCCCCCTTGCCGCTTTCGTCGATCCCGAAATGCGGCGCGTACATTTCCGGGTTGTGCAGTTTTTCGTACCCCAGGCGTGCCTCCCCCAGCACCTCCGGCTCCAGAACGAATTCCACAAACTCCTTCGCCTCCTTGCCGGCCACCACCAGCTTTCCGCTGAGATACGCGCTGATGACGCACTTCCCCTTCCGCGCTGTGAAATGACCATACTCCAGGGGCCCCAGGACAAAACCCTTCGCCTCAACCAACTCCCGCAGTCGCCGGACTTGGGCCTCGTCCAGGGTATGGGTAAACATCGTCTCAGCCATGCGCTCCCACGCTACTTCCCCCCAGCCCGCCATCGAATCCAAAATCCGGCGGGCTCTGCCCCTTTTGTATTCCTGGTACCGCCAGCACCACCGATCCCTCCCCTGGCGCACCCGGCCTACCCCCTACCGCACCGCCGTGGCCGAATTCATGTGCCAGCAAACCCGGATCGCCACGGTCATCCCCTACTACCAGCGATGGATGAAGCTTTTCCCCGGGTGGCCCCAGCTGGCCCGTGCCTCCGCTTCCCAGGTCCTCAAGATGTGGGAGGGCTTGGGGTACTACCGCCGAGCCCGCTTTCTCCACTCCTTGGCTCGTGCGGTGATCCGGTTACCGGGACGGGAACTCCCCCCCGATCCTGATTCCCTCCGCAAACTTCCCGGCATCGGCGACTACACCGCCGGCGCTATCGCCAGCATTGCCTTTGGCAGACCCGCTCCCGCTTTTGACGGGAACGTGGCCCGGGTGCTCGGTCGCCTCTCCGCACGATGTGGCAAAATGTCCGCCCCGTCGGCTCTCCGCAATCTGGCCGGCCGGATCGTCCCCCACCGAAACCCCGGCCTCCACAACCAAGCCCTGATGGAACTGGGCGCCCTCGTCTGCCTGCCAAAATATCCACGCTGCCCGGAGTGCCCCCTGCAAAAGTCATGCCCCTCCAGGAAAAAACTTCCGGCCGGCTCCCGCCGCCAACCTGCCCCCACCCGTCTGCAGGAAAATATTCTGCTGGTTCGCCAGGGTGCCCGCCTCTGGCTCACTCCAGCCCATCCGGCCGGCCGCTGGCGCGGACTTTCCCTTCTTCCCACCACGCCGAAGAAACCACGCGGGCAACCCTGCCTCCAAATTCACTACCCTTACACCCGCTACCACATCCACGCGGCGGTTTTCCTGGTCCGCCGGCCGCCGCTCAATCTGCCGGGAAGGTGGCTCACCTTGGCACAACTTCGCCGTACCACCCTTCCGGCTCCCCACCGAAAAATTTTGGACAACCTTGTGATCGACTAGATTCTTGGTCCTCTTGGCGATAGGGTGTCGTTGTGCCTCCCGTGGCCAAACCCAAGAGTCCTGCGCCAGCCGAAAAAAAGCCGGGAAAGAAGAAGTTTGTCGCCTTGGCGGCACTTATCACCTCCACCCCTTTCCTGATCGCGATCGCTGTGCATTTCCTTCTCCTTTTGGTTGGAGGAAGCGTGGTCATTTTCAAAGGCGGCAACCCTCTGGCCATTTTCACAAGCCAGGATGTTGGCGGTGATGGCGGGGCCGAGGCGGAAGCCCCCCCTTCCCCCGAGGAGCCCACGCCGGAACCTGAATCCGAACCAATGGCCATGGAGACGGAAGTCGTCCCCACTGAAGTAGAGGAAAGTTCCGATATCCTCGCCCTCTCGACTCCCAGCACGGTTCCCTCCTTCGCCCCTCCGGCCCCCGCCAAAGTCTCTGCCCCCAGCGGGGCCACCTCGGGCGGAGTCAAGATGGGTGCCGCCCCCAGGCCGGTGGGTCGCGCGGGTGCCAAGCGCACCGGCAAGTCCACCCTCTTTGGCTTTTCGGAAAAAATGGGCGGGGAACTGGAAGGCACCATGTACGACTTGAAGCTCAAGGCGGATGGAAAGAAGCCCTCGGGCATCGACGAAAAAAGTTTTCCCGAAGCGGTAAAAAAAATTATCCGCAACCGTTTCCGGCCCAACTCCCTGGCGGACTTTTACCGGGTGGATAAAAAGTTCTTTGCCACGATGTTTTATATCCCCCTGCAGGAAGCCGGGGAGGCCCCCAAAACCTTCGGGGTTCAGGGCAAGGTGAAGCCCAATAACTTCATTATCCACTATACCGGCTCCTT
>CAZWQT010000016.1:21178-25700 GCA_964635945.1 uncultured Akkermansia sp.
TTCGCCTTTGTCCTTTTGATGGAAAAACAGGGCGTGAAATACGAAACCAAAAAACGCGGAGGGCAAACCGTCACCGTGCTTCCACCCTTTTTATTGGAAGAACCCGACAGCGGGATGCAAAAAATCATGCGGGAAAACAAAGACAAGCTGGAGGTCTCACTGAAGGATCCTCCGATTTTTGGAACTGCTGCCCCAGCCGCCAGCACCACGGATGCCGAACCCGAACCCGCTGCCGCTCCGGCTCCCTCACCCGCCGGCAGGACGGACACTGCTTCCGCTTATGATTCAGAGTGGAAGGACGGCGCCGGTGCTGTGAACGGTTGGGACGGCTGGATCCTGCGATCCAACGGCAACCCTGAGAAAAAATCCTACGCCGGTTTTTATCTGGCCAAACAAGAGGAGAAGTCCGGCAGCAGCGTCGTGGCCATGGAAGGAAAATCCTTCGCGATCTTTGCCGATGGCGAAGGCTTCCAGGAAGCCGTGGCCTTCCGAGGTTTTGGCAAGTCCTTGGAGCCCAACCAGACCTTCTCGGTGGATATCGTCACTCCCCTTCCAAAATCGAACTCCGGCACTACCGGCTCGATCGGCCTGACCCTGCGAAACGGGAAAAAATCGGATGGTCCGGGAGACTACAATGCTGGCGCCCGCTTTGAGCTAACGGCCTTGGAAGGCCAGGCCAACTACCAGCTTTTTGACGGTTCCCAACCCCCGGATTCCGGCCTGGCCGTTTCTCCTGCTGGACTACGGGCAGAGTTTACCCTCAAAACGGGCGATACCTACGACGTAAAGCTCTCCCCGTTAAGCGGCGGAACTCCGGTGGAACTCAAGGACCGTAAACTCGGCGGTAGTGCCGGCTCTCCTTTGGAGAGCTTGGCCATCTTCAACCGCGATTCAGAACAAAACGCCTTCTTCAACCGCCTCCGCCTCAACCCGTAGGCGGAATTTCCAGCGCCAGCACGTAAGGCGATCCTTCTCCCCCCGCCACCAGCACGTGGGTTCCCGCGGGAAGTTGCACTTGGGTCATCCCCGCGGCAGGCCCCACCGAAACCCCGCTTACCTCGGTTCCATGGGAACTCTGCTCATCCTTAAGGACCACGGCCCCATTTTGGACCTCTAAGGAAAATTGCACCGGCGCAAGCCGCTGGGGCGGATTTTCCTCGATCAGGACCAGCTCGGTTCCGGGGGGGGCCGAAGCGGGGCCGGGACCTCTTCCAAAAATCATCGGCAGGATGTGCTCACTGCCCTGCTCCGACCACTGAACCTGATCTCCCGTCCGCCAGCCCATCCGGAGCCCTACCTTTACAGCGGCTGCCGTTGGGGTCGGTCTTGCGCCTGGAGTGCGTGTCGCCGGTTGGCCCGTTGCAACCGCCCCGGCCGATCTTGCTTCCGGCTCCGCTGGAGCCAGTGGGGCCGCCAGCTTTTCAAGCGCCGCCTGATCCAGCTTCTCCATGCTTTTCCGCAGGCGCTGGGCCAGCACCCGGGAAACCACCGAGCCCGGATGATCTTGCCCGTCCGAACGCTTGTCCGTCAGGTCAGCCAGGGTCATCCCATAAAGCCACACCCTACCCTTGGCAGTGGCGGTTGCGGAGCGGGGTAGATTTTGCAACACCCCCATTTCCCCCACCACCTCCCCCGGGCCGGCTTTCCCCAGCTCCGTGGTGGCGCCGTTGGCCTCGCGGGTCAGCACCACTTGTCCGCTTCGGATGATAAAGAATTTGTCGCTCGGTTCCCCTTGTTTGAAAATCACCTGCCCTTCCCCAAACCCCACCGTGGCCTTTCGGATCTCCGCATTCGCCATCTCCGTCCGGATATAGGACCAGACAAACCGGGCGATCATCCCCAGACAGGATCCCGCCACAATCGCCAGGCAGTTGGTCACGAAGTCGCCTCCCCAATCGCAACTCCGCCCAAAGAGGGGTTGGATGAGCTCCAGGGCGGCACTCATGCCCGCCACCAGAATCATTCCCAACGGCCAAAGAAGCGGTCGCAAACCAAGGATCATCAGGGCCCCGAGCAGATTGTAGCCGATGAAATGCACGATTTTGTCGGCCTCGATCGCCACCCCTTTTTTCGCCATCAGGCTGCCAATCACCGCGCAGACCATTCCCATCAGCCCCACGACAATCATCACGCTCCTCGTCCGCGGGGGGATGTCCAAATAAGGGGTGGAACCGACACGTTTGGGCGGTCCTCCGGAAGAAGGCCGCTGGGCCGGTGCGGCACCGGACCGTGAGGACGTACGCGATGGGTTTCCGGGCTTCACCGGAGTTTTTTCAGCCAAGCCCGCAGTTCCGACTGCACCCCCGCCAGGCTGGGGGCCCCGGCGACAGACTGTCTGGCCTGCAACCCCCTCCGCAAACGCGCGGACGGTGAGTGGCCGTGGAGAACCTCACTGACCCCCTTCCACTCCTTGCCTGTCAGTTCGGGCCAGTCCTTTTCTTCCAACCGATCAATGCGGGTTCCCTTTTCCTCGGCCATCCGGACAGCCGCTCCCACGACTTGGTGAGCCTTCCGAAACGGCATGCCCGCCTGCACCAAGGCGTCGGCCACATCCGTGGCCAAAAGCTCCGGAGCGGAAGCGGCATAAAGACACGCCCCGGCGTCCACCTCAATGGACCGAACCGCCCGCGCCATGACCTCCAGGGAGTTTCTCCAGGTGTCCGCGGCATCGAATACGCACTCCTTATCCTCCTGCAAATCCCGGTTGTAGGTCAGCGGCAACCCCTTCAGAACCGTTAGCAAGGAGACCAGGTGACCGGTCAGCCGACCGCTCTTGCCCCGCACCAACTCCGCCATGTCCGGATTCCGTTTCTGGGGCATCAGGCTGGAGCCCGTGGTGAAAGCCTCGCCAAACCTCAAAAACCCGAACTCCGCCGTGGAAAATAAGATCAGATCTTCCGCCAGACGGGAGAGATGAACCCCGCCCAGCGCCACCGCGGCCAGATATTCCACCAGAAAGTCCCGATCCGACACGGCATCCATGGAGTTGGCGCTCAACTCCCGGAACCGGAGAAGTTTCCGCGCGATGTTCCGGTCCAGCTTGAGGGTGCTCCCCGCCAGTGCGCCGGATCCCAAAGGAAGAACATCTGCCCGTTTCGCTGCATCCACCAATCTCCCCTGGTCCCTCTCCAACATTTCGACATAGGCCAGAAGATGATGGGCCAGCAGAACCGGTTGAGCCCGCTGCAGATGGGTGTAGCCGGGCAGAATGACTTCCCGATACCGGTTGCCCAACTCCACCAAAGCCCGCTGCAGGGCAACGATCGCGGCCACGTCCCCGAGCACCGTCTCCCGCATCCAGAGACGGAGGTCCGTGGCCACTTGGTCGTTCCGGCTCCGGCCGGTGTGGAGCTTCGCCCCGGCCCGGACCCGGTCGGTCAGCACCGACTCAATGTTCATATGCACATCCTCCAGGGAGTCCTTCCACCGAAACTTCCCTTGGAGAATCTCCCTTTCGATCCGGTCCAGCCCCCTCCGGATCTCCGCGGCCTCCTTGCGGCTCAGAATGCCGGCCTTGGTCAGGACCGCCGCATGCGCCCGGCTGCCCTCCAGATCGTGCCGCGCCAACCGCTGATCAAAGTGGACGGACCGGCTGAACTTTTCGGCAACCGGATCCGGCTGGTTTTTGAACCTTCCGTGCCCCGCTGCCCTCATGAGGCTGCCTCCAGTTTCCGCACTTCCCGTTCGGGCAAAACCCGCCATGCCCCCGTGGCAAGGGTACCGAGCTCCAACCGGGCGATCCGGGTCCGTTTCAACCTTTCCACGGTAAAACCGAGCTTGCGGAACATCAACCGGATCTGGCGCTTCATGCCCTGCCGCAGGATGACCCGTACCTCCCGTCCTCCCATCAACTCGGCTCTTTCCGCCTTGGCCAATCCTTCTTCCAACCGCACCCCTCTCTCCATCTGACGCAGGGCGTCTGGATCGGGGACCCGGTCCAGCCGGACCCGGTACTCCTTCTCCACCTTGTGCCGGGGATGAGCCAGGTGCTGGGCCAAATCACCCCGGTTGGTGAGCAGCAACAGTCCCTCGCTGTCGGCGTCCAACCTCCCCACGGTGAAAAGCCGGCCAAAGTGCTTGGGCATCAGCTCAGTGATGATCGGTCGCCGATCCTGCGCCGAGGCGGTGCAGATCACTCCCCTGGGCTTGTGCAGGGCAATCACTACTCCCAGCGATGTCCGGACCGGCTTTCCATCCACGGTGACTTCGGCTCCCTCCGGCACGCGCTCGGCCAAGGAGGTTACCTGCCGTTTATTGATTCGGACCCGGCCGGCTTGGATGAGTTCTTCCGTACCACGCCGCGAACCCAGACCGGCGGCAGCCAAAAATCGGTTAAGGCGTATCCCTTCCCCGGACGGGACGGGATGCGGAGACATTATTCGGGTTTGGTTTTGGGAAGCCCGGTAGGCTTCATGCCGGCCTTCCACTGGCCGCGCTTCTTCAGCAGGGCCACGCGCTCGCCGCGCTTCAGCACGTTGCGCTTGGCGGCGGTTGCCCCGCCGGAACGAAGACTGCGATGCAA
>CAZWQT010000017.1:0-24955 GCA_964635945.1 uncultured Akkermansia sp.
TCCTCGGCATTGCCTCTCTCGGCCGGAACCAGGATAGCTTTCTGGGGCTGGTGGTGACCTGGTTCGAACGCCGGTTCTTCGGAGGTTGGGACAACATGCATAAAATGCGTCTTTCCCAACCAGAGGAAGACGATGGCTTCTTTGTCTACACCTTCGTCACCGAGGCCATTTATCTTCTCTTTCCCTACGTGCGGCTGCTCTGGGGGGCGGGTTTTGCGGACGATCTCCCGGCCGCCCAACGCCGCCGTGTCATGCGCTACTATCGCTCCTGCCTGCAGCGGCACCTCTATCTGCACGGGAAAAACAAAATTCTTCTTTCGAAGGCTACCCAACTATCGGGCTCTGTGCTGAGTCTGCGCGAGGAGTTTCCGGATGCCCGCGTCATCAACATCCTCCGGAATCCGGCGGAATCCATCGCCTCGCACGTCAGCGTCTTTTACCCCGTCTGGCAGTGGGTCGAGCCCTCCCTTCCCAAAAAAAGCCAGGCCTCGCGTGAGTATGCCGAGTTGGCTACCGCCTGGTTCCGGCATTTGGAGGAGAAGGACAGCCGCGCCGAACGCTCCCGCTACATGAGGATTTTCTACCGTGATCTGGTAGCCCGGCCATCCGAGACGGCTCGCTCCATCTATCGCCACTTCCGGATTCCGCTTAGTGCACGGGCTTCTGCCAGAATCACCCGGGCGGGGAAAAAGTCCCTTAGTTACAAGAGCAACCACCATTATTCCCTGCGTGAATTTGGCCTCTCGGCCGACTGGCTCCGCCATGAACTGGGTCCGATGATGAAAAGGTACGGATTTACAATCTCCCCACGGCGCTGACGGCCATCAACTGGCCCGGGGCCTCTTCGTTCACACCATGCCGGACAGTCGGAGAATTTCGTATTCCTAAAAGCGAACGATCCAAGGGAGCTAGGCCGTTCTCGGATCAAACCTCTGCGCAATCGGCATTCTTCTTCCCACCCCAAACGCCTTCGTGGTGACCTTGAGTCCCGGTGCCGCCTGCCGCCGCTTGTACTCCGATAGGTCGATTTTCCGCACAATCTCTTGGGCCGTTTTTTGGGAAATCCCTTTTTTGGCCATGGCCTGGATCGACCCATCGTTCACCACGTAGCTTTCCAAAATCCGATCGAGCTCCGCGTAGGGTGGCAGACTGTCCTGATCTTTCTGACCCGGGCGCAGCTCCGCACTGGGCGCCTTCACGATGGAGGATTTTGGAATAATCTCCCATTCCCGGTTCAACCAACGGGCGATTCGGTACACCATCGTCTTCGGCACATCCGCGATCACCGCCAAAGCCCCACACATGTCCCCATAGAGGGTGCAGTAGCCAACCGCCAACTCGCTCTTGTTCCCGGTGGTCAGGAGAAGACGGCCGGAATCGTTCGAAATCGCCATCAGAATCACCCCCCGCAGACGGGACTGCAGGTTTTCCTCCGTCAGTCCCCCGCTCCGACCCGCCCGCGCCGGGGCGATCGAAGCCAACATCGATTGGAAGGAGTTCTCGATCGGAATTTTGAGGTACTGGATCTTGAGCCGCTTGGCCAAGGCTTCTGCGTCTTTCACGCTGCCCTCGCTCGAAAACCGGCTCGGCATCGCCACCCCCAGCACCCGATCCGGCCCCACCGCCTCGGCCGCGATCACCGCCGTCAAGGCACTGTCGATCCCGCCGCTCAGACCCAGCACCACCTCGCGGAAGCCGCACTTCTCTAAATAGTCCCGCGTCCCCAAAACCAAAGCCCGGTACACCTGCTCCTCCGGAGAGGCCCATTTCGGATCGGTTTCACCCTGCTCCAGATCCACCACCCAGGACTGCTCGGTAAAAGCCATTCCTTGGGCGATCACCCCTCCTTGTTTCCCCACCACTAAACTTTGACCGTCAAACACCAGTTCGTCGTTTCCACCGACCGCATTGACCTGCACCACCGGAATTCTCGCCCGAACCGCCACTTCCCGCAAAAGACGGTAGCGGGTCTTCTCCTTCTCGAGGCTCCACGGCGAAGCCGAGAGATTCACCAAGAGATCGACTTTTTTTTGGGTTAACTCCCGCACCGGATCCCGGCGGTACCTTCGCACCGGCCAAATGTCCTCATCGTTCCAGATATCCTCACAGATCGTCACCCCCACGGTGGCTTTCCCAAGGCGGACCGGCTGGGAAGCGCCGCCGGGCTCGAAATATCTGTCCTCATCAAATACATCATAAGTCGGCAGCAACGCTTTCCGCGCCACCACCCTCACCTTTTTCCGCTGCAGCAAAAAAGCGGAGTTATGGAGGGGCCGACCGTCCTTGCCCTTGAACCTCTCGATCCCGCCGATCAAAAGCGGAACTTTTCCAATTCGAGCGGCCAGTCTCTTGAGGGCCTGCTCATGTGCCGCCACAAAATCCTGCCGATGGACCAGATCCCGGGGCGGATAGCCGCATAAACCTAGCTCCGGAGCGACCGCCCAATCCGCCCCCTCCCGCACAACCTTTTCATACCCCTTCAAAATCTTCGCGGAATTACCCTGAAAGTCGCCCACCGTCAGGTTGACCTGAAGGATTCCGATTTTCATAAACCTTTCCCTTCAAACGCTTTGGCGATTTGAAGGGGTTTGCCGGGTTCCGTTGACATATCCGTCAGGATTTGTAGCCTTTCGGCTTCCTTTATGCCAGTTCCCATCAGCCAAGCCTGGACCGTCGCCTCGTACGTCCTCGGGCAGAAATTGCGCGGAAACAAGAGGTATCCCCTCGTGCTCATGCTCGAACCTCTCTTCCGCTGTAATCTTGCCTGCGCCGGTTGCGGCAAAATCCAGTACCCAGACCATGTCCTCAATAAGCGCCTGACCCCCGAGCAGTGCTGGGCGGCGGCGGACGAGTGCGGTGCCCCCATGGTTTCCATTCCTGGCGGCGAACCCCTCATCCACCCGGAGATCGACAAAATCGTTGAGGGCCTCGTCGCCCGCAAAAAATACATCTACCTCTGCACGAATGCCCTACTGCTCAAACGCAAACTGGACCTCTTCAAGCCGACGAAATTCCTGACCTTCAGCGTCCACATGGACGGCCTGGAGCCCGAACATGATGCCGCGGTCTGCCGCGACGGAACCTACCAGGTGGCCATCGAGGCGATCCGTGAAGCCGTCAAACGGGGCTTCCGGGTCACCACCAACACCACCCTTTTTGAGGGCGCCGACCCCTCCCGCGTCCGCATCTTCTTCGACGAGATGATGAAGCTCGGCGTGGAAGGAATGATGCTTTCCCCGGGGTACAGTTACCAGAAAGCCCCGGATCAGGAACACTTCCTCGGGCGCGAACGCACCAAGAAACTCTTCAGCCAGATTCTCGCCGACCGCAAACGCTCCTGGAAATTCAATCTCTCCCCCAACTTCCTCGAGTTCCTTCAGGGCAATGTCGATTACGAATGCACCCCTTGGGGCAATCCCACCTTCAACATCTTTGGCTGGCAGAAACCCTGCTACCTGCTCCAGGACGGCTACGTCCCCACGTTCAAACAACTCATCGAGGAGACCCCCTGGGAAAACTACGGCCACAAAAGCGGAAATGAAAAATGCCGCGACTGCATGGTCCACTGCGGGTACGAACCCAGTTCCGTGGACGACACCTTCGGCTCCGCCGCCGGCTTCGCCCGCACCGTCAAGGCCGCCATGGCCTACGGGACCTAACCCCCTTTTTTTCCACCTCCATGCCCCAGGCTGACAAGCATGCCCTGCCCGCACACAAGCCGGGCTCCATTGAGGGCACCACGCGGGATTGCCGGGATGCCGCCTCCCGCCGGGACGCGCTCCAGACGGCCTTCGATTACCGCGGAGACGTGACCTTGGAATTGCAGGACGGGTCCCAGCGGGTCGGCTTTGTCTATCTCTACAACGAGGCCGGCGACCTGGTGCACCTTTTCGTCCCCCAAGGAAAGGATTCCGTCCCCCAAACTGTTCCCGCCAGCCGCATCTCCCGCGTTCGTTTCACCGGGGAAGATACTGCGTTCGGAAAGTCCTGGGACGATTGGACCACGAAGGCCGAGAAGGAACGGAAAAAAGAAGCCGAACGCCTCGCCAAAGAGGCCGTCGAACGCGGCGAGCTCTGATCGGGGCGCCCGTGCGCCGCGACATCGAGTGGACGGAAAAACCGGGCGACGATCAACCTCCTGTCATCTATCGCGTCTCCCTTTTCGCCGGCAAGGTTGCCTGGCAGCGCAAGGCGAAGGGGGCCGACGAGTGGGAGACGCCAAAAATCCTCCCGGAATCCGCCTGGAACTCACTACTCGAAGAAATGGAAAAGCGATATCATCGCCGCCGCGCCCGCCATGAAGACCTCCTTCTCGTCCGCTCCGTCGCCGCTCGCTCTCCCAAGCTTCCCTGACGTTGCGCAAACGGTACCGACACCCCCTCCACCCCTCCTGCCTCCCACCTCCCCTTTCCCGCCAATCCTCCCTTGCCCTTTCGTGGCTTTTACCTTATGCTTTCCAACTTATGCCAACCCTCGCCGTCATCCGGACAGGTGGAAAACAGTACAAGGTTCGCGAAGGCGATACCCTTGAAGTGGAACGCCTTGCGGGCGAACCCGGTTCCTCCACTGAGATCTCCGATGTCCTCCTGATCGCCCAAGACTCCAAAGTTCAGGTCGGCAAGCCCGTGGTTTCCGGAGCCAAAGTTGTGGCTGAGGTCCTGGCCCATGACCGCGCCCCCAAGGTCATCGCCTATAAATATCGTCGCCGCGAAGGGTACCACCGCACCGTCGGGCATCGTCAGTCCCGCACCCGCATCAAGATCAAGGCCATCCAGGGTGGCCGCTAAACAAGGAGTCCGTCATGGCACATAAAAAAGGTCAGGGATCGACAAGGAACGGCCGGGACAGCCACAGCCAGCGTCTCGGCGTGAAACGGTACGGCGGTCAGCTCGTGCTCGCCGGCTCTATCCTCATCCGCCAGCGCGGCACCAAATTCCACGCCGGCAACAATGTCGGCATGGGACGCGACCACACCCTCTTCGCCCTCTCGGATGGCCATGTCCGCTTTGATCGAGGCAACCGGCGCATCCACGTCGATCCGTCGGCCGCCGCGGCCGCTTAAATCCGGCCCCGCGCGGTAGGGACCGCGCCTCCCGTGAGCCGACCCGGCGACCTGCTTCGAATCCGCGGCGCCCGCCAGCACAACCTCGCCGGCCTCGACCTCGACATCCCCAAACACCGTCTCGTCGTCCTGACCGGGCCCTCCGGCTCCGGCAAATCCTCACTCGCGTTTGACACCGTTTACGCCGAGGGCCAACGCCGGTACCTCGAAAGTCTCTCCGCCCATGCCCGCCTTCATCTCGAACGCCTTCCCACACCCGCCGTCGAATCGATGGAAGGACTCTCCCCCACTTTGGCCGTGGAACAGCGTCATTCGGGGGGCAGCGGTCGATCCACCCTTGCTACCTCCACGGAAATTCACGACCACCTCCGCGTCCTTTTCGCCACCAACGGCACCCCCCACGACCCGAAAACCGGGCGCCCCCTCCTCGCCTCTTCCCCGTCCCAGATCGTCGATCACCTGCTCCACGACCATTCTGATAATTTTGCCGTCCTGTTGGCACCTGTACCCTCCGCTGATCCGGTCCGTCTGAAAAAAGAGGGATTCCTCCGGGCCCGACGCCAAGGCCAATGGATCGATCTCGGCTCGTTCACAGGAGCATTGGAGGGATTGGAACTGGTCGTCGACCGCCTCCAGATTCAGGATTCCAGCCGCGCCCGTTTGGCGGATTCCGTGGAACTGGCCCTCCGGCTCGGTCAAGGCCGGCTTCTCGTCGCATTCACCTCGGCGGACTTTTCCCGATCCTCGGGAAAGCCGGACCTCTCCCTTTCCTCCGAACCGGAAGATCCGGAAACCGGTTATCGGGCACCGCGCCTCACTCCACGTCACTTTTCCTTCAATAGCCCCGAGGGTGCCTGCCCGGAATGTTCCGGGTTGGGCATCCGTCTCGCCCCAGATCCCGGCAAGGTGGTTCCCCATCCGGAACTATCCCTGGAAAAAGGCGCCATCGCCCCCTGGAACCAGGGCCATCCCCGCATCCGCTCTTTTTACCGCACCCTGGGGCGCGATCTGGCCCGCCACCTCGGGGTTGAGCCCACCACCCCTTGGTCACAGTGGCCGAATTCCGCCCGCGAATTTGTGCTGCGGGGATCCGGCGGCAAAGCCGTTTCCCTCCAAGCCAGCCACCCCGTCCGGTTGCTCCGTGAGAAAAAACCTTTTGAGGGAATTCTCCCGGAACTGGATCGCCGCATGGCAACCGCCCCCAACGAGGCCGCCCGCCACCGTATCCGCCGCTTTTTTAGTCCAAGCACTTGCCCAAGTTGCCGCGGCCATCGCCTCCATCCCGATGCCCTCTTGGTAACGCTCGGCGGGCCGCCCGGTCGGGGCCACTCCATTGCCTCTCTTTGCCAACTTTCCGTGGCCGCGGCCCGCACCTTTCTGGCCAGTCTCCCGACTCCTTCCGGCCCGGCAGCCCACGCCTTCGATCCCCTCCGCCAAGCCGTTGTCCACCGGCTGAGTTTCCTGGAGAAGCTGGGTCTGGGTTACTTATCTCTCGATCGCGGAATGGACACCCTCTCCGGGGGCGAGGCCCGCCGGGCCCGCTTGGCCACCCAACTGGGAGGCGGACTCACCGGAGTCCTCTATGTCCTCGACGAACCCAGCATCGGCCTTCATCCCTCCGATCACTCCCGCCTCCTTGACCTGCTTTGCGCCCTGCGCGACCTCGGGAACTCCCTCCTGGTCGTTGAGCACGATGAAGAGACCCTCCGTCGCGCCGATCACCTGATCGAACTCGGCCCCGGCGCCGGCGCCGAAGGAGGCCGGCTCGTGGCCCAAGGCACTCCCCAGGAGATTTCCGCGACCGAAAACTCCCTCACCGGCGCCTTCCTTTCCGGGAGGCGCAGGATTTCCTTCCCACCCCGTCGACGCGCGTCCATCGGCCAGCTGATTTTGCGGGGGGCGTCTGCCCACAACCTCAAGGGAATCGACCTGAAAATTCCCCTTGGCGCCTTCACCTGTGTCAGCGGGGTCAGCGGCTCCGGAAAAAGCACCCTGATCTTCGACACCCTGGCTCCGGCTCTTCTGCGCCACCTGCAAGGTTCCTCCGCCGCCCCGGAACCCGGCTCCTTTGCCTCCTGGGAAGGCGCCGATCAACTGAGCCGCGCCCTGGTCATTGACCAAACTCCGCTCGGCCGGATGTCCCGCTCCAACCCGCTGACTCTTTTGGGCGTCTTTGACGAGCTCCGGAAACTTTTCGCCGCCCTGCCCGCCTCCCGCGCCCGGGGATTCGGCCCCTCCCGCTTCAGCTTCAACATCCGGGGCGGTCGCTGTGAAACCTGCGGTGGTCATGGCGAGATCACCGTCCAGCTTCAGCTCCTGCCCGAGGCCGTGGCCCCCTGCCCCACCTGCGCGGGTCGGCGTTACAACCGGGAAACCCTGGGTGTGAGCTACCGCGGCCACTCCATCGCGGACGTGCTCGATCTTTCGGTGGACCGCGCTCTCCAGCTCTTTCGTGCCATTCCTGCGCTCGCCTCCGCTCTGGAGGCCCTGCAGAAAGTGGGCTTGGGCTATCTTCCGATTGGCCAACCGGCGGACCGCCTTTCCGGCGGGGAGGCTCAACGAGTTCGCCTGGCCACCGCCCTCGCGTCCCGCACCCGGGGTCCCTCTCTCTATCTTTTGGACGAGCCCACCACCGGACTGCACTTGGCGGAGGTGGAACGGCTGCTTTCGGTTTTCTTCGCCTTGTGCGAATCCGGACATACTCTCGTCGTCGTGGAACATCATCCGGATGTCATCCGTCACGCGGACCACATCATCGACCTCGGCCCCGGTGGCGGCGAGGCCGGCGGACGCATCGTGACTCAAGGCACGCCAGCCGAGGTGGCCCGTTGCCAGGAAAGCGCCACCGGAAGAATCCTTCGGGACCTCATGAAATGAATCCCCTTCACCCCAACCGAATCCTAATTCTAACCCTAATCCTGGTTCCCGGCTCTCTGCCTGGACTTCATGCCGGCGAATTACCCAAAGACCTCCGCGTGGCCGAGGAGATGGTCCGCGATGGACTGGCCCGGGATGCCGTCAGCCGGATTCGCGGATGGCTGCAAAAAAACAGTTCTACCCCCCAACCGGAAGCCCAGGTTCTGCTGGCCGAAGCTCTTTTGGCCGACAGTCGCCCGACCGAGGCCTTGGCCGCCCTCCCCAAAACCCCTCCGGCCGATTTGAGCAACCGGGTCCTCCTTGTGCAGGCCTCCGCCCTGAACGAGGCTCAAAGGTGGAAAGAGGCTCTGGTCGATTGGAAACGTCTGAACCTTTCGGCTTTGCCGCAAGCCCAAGCCAACCAGGCCCGGTTGGGCCTGGCCTCTGCCCTGCTGAACGAGAACCAGCGGGAGGAGGGTCAGAAGGAGTTGCGACAGCTGATGGAGAAGGCGGATTCTCCCACGGCGGAGGCCGCCCGAATCCTCCTGGTGAAAACCCTTTTGGCCGAGGGCCGGCAAGACGATGCCGAAAAGGAATTGGCCACCCTGAAACCGGACGCCCCTCCCTCTGCCCGCAGCGAGGCCCGTTACTGGAAGGCGGAGATCACCGCAGCCCGCGGAAAAAGCGAGGAGGCTCGCGAACTTTTTCAGAACCTCGTGGAGGAAGCGGACGGGGCGGGACGCGACCTGCTCGCCCGCGCCTGGATCGCCATCGGGCGGATTGATCGTGCCCGCGGAAAACCGGCCGACGCTGCCACGTCCCTCGAGAAGGCTTTGGACCGCGGAGGCGATCCGGAAACCTATCTGGCGGCCGCCCGGGAATATCTCGCCGCCGCCCAGGCTTCCCAGTCCCTGCCGACGGCTGCTCTCCGTCTCCGTGATTCGGTCCGGGAAAGAGAAAACGACGACGAGAAGCGCGGCCGTTTTGCGCCGGCCCTGCTTCTCCTCGGCGCCGCCACGCTGGAAGCCGGGAACGCCGAGGCCGCGGCTGCCGACCTCGATAACCTGATCAAGAACTACCCCTCCTCCCCCGCCGTTCCCGGAGCCCAAGTCATCCTCGCCGAAGCGTTGGCCAAACAAGGGCAGGACTCGGCCGCCCGCGAACAGCTCCGTGCTCTTCTTAAAAAAACGGGCCTCTCCCCCGAAGTGGCCTACCAAGCTCATTTTGCCCTCGGCGATCTTCTCCTGAAGGAAGGAAAAGCTTTTGAGTCGGCCACCGCGTATGAAGCCGCCCTCAAGGCCGCCGCCACGCCACCTCAGGCGGAACAGGCGCTTTATAATGCGGCTTTGGCCACTGCCCGAATTCCGGATCCGGCCGGCTTTATCAGGCTGGAAAAAAGCTTTTCGGAAAGATTCCCCGATAGCGATCGCCGGGCCGCCTTGGCGCTGGAGCGCGGCCGCATGCTGGAATCGAAGGGTGACACCGCCGCCAGCCGCACCGCCCTGGAGGAGGTCGCCCAACTGCCCGGCTCCAGCTCCTTTCAGGCCGAGGCGGGGCTGCGGCGGGCCAACTCCCTCCTTCGCGCCGGTAACTATCCCGAAGCCTCTGCCGCCTTCGCTGAGTTTGAAAAATCCTTCCCCAACTCACCCCTTCTTCCCCAAGCCCTTGCCTCCGGCATTGAGGCGCGCCTTCGGGCCAAGGAGTTGACCGGAACCCAGGCAAGGGCGGAGTTCGCCAAAATCCTCAGTCGTTTCCCGGACAGCAGCCTCGCCCCGGCCCTCTCCTTCCAGATCGCCCAGACGCACTACGAGGAAAAGAACCACGGCGAGGCCCTGACCGCCTTCCGCGAAATGGCTAAAAAATTCCCCAAAGATCCCCTCGCCGATAACGCCCTCTACTATGCCGGCCTCAGCGCCCTTGCCCTTGGGAATCCCGAGGAGGCCACCAAACTTTTCCGCTCCCTCACGGAAAATTCCCCGCTCCGCACCGATGCCCGGTTGGCGGAAATTGATGCCTGCCGTGCCGCGGGTGACTACGCCGGCGGCCTGCAAATTGCCAACTCCCTTCTTGCCAGCCGAACCCCAGACCAGCGCGCCTGGGTGGAGATCAGCAAACGGCGACTGGCCTGTGAATTTGCCCTGGGCGGAACGGATAAGACCAACCTGGAGAGATCCGTCACCACTGCGGAAGGTATTCTGAAAAGCTCGGCCGCGGATGCTTCGGATAAAAATGAAGCCGGTTTCATCCGGGGACGCTCCCTGGAACAACTCGGTCGGGAGGATGAATCGTTGCAGGCGTATCTCGACGTACTCTACGGCCGTCTGGGCACTGCCTCCGCCACCCCCACCCAACCCGAATACCTCTGGTTTGCCCGTGCCGGTGCTGAAGCCGCCAGAATTCAGGAGAAACGCGGAGATTTCAAGGGAGCCCTTGCCATCTATCGAATTCTTGAAAACGCCGGTGGCCCCAATCAGGCTGCGTTTGCCCGGAAGATCGACGATCTCCGCAACCGGCACTTCCTCTGGTCGGAACAGTAGTTTTTTTCACTTTCCGCTTTTCCCCCTTCCACCAATCAATCGTTTTGGCGCTCGGTTGACATCTACCTCCCAAACAATAACTTTTGCATCTTATCCTGATGCATTTTCCCGACTTAAAGCCATGAAAGCCAAGCACTCCCAAAACCCGGGTCACCCTCCGGCCGAAGGACCCAAAATCGTTCTACCCGACGGCCAACCCGCCCCATCCACCCCCCCAACCGGCGCCCATCCCGATTCCTCGGCTGAAATCACCTCCCTCAAGGACCAGTTGCTCCGCCTCCGTGCCGACTTCGAAAATTCCCGAAAACGACTGGTTCGCGAAAAAGAGGAATCCCTGAAGTATGCCAACCAGTCGATCCTCTCGGATTTCCTCCCCCTCCTCGACCATTTGGAGCTCGGTCTGCAAGCCGCGGCCTCCGCCAAGGATGTCGCCTCCGTGATCGCGGGCCTCAGGCTCATTCAGGGTCAGTTCGAACGCTTCCTCACCGATCACGGCGTCACCCCCATCGATGCCGTTGGCCAACCCTTCGATCCCCACCTGCATGAAGCCCTCGGCCAGGAACCGGCCCCCGGCAAACCCGAGGGCACCGTCCTGCATCAGCGTCGCCGGGGCTACAAGATGGGCGAACGCCTTCTTCGCCCCGCCAGCGTCATCACGGTCGGCCCAGCCCAACCCGCCTGATCCGTGGCCGCAAAAAAGGACTACTACGAGGTTCTGGGCGTCGCCCGTGGCGCCACCGCGGAGGAGATGAAGAAAGCGTACCGCAAACTTGCGCTCCAACATCACCCCGACAAACACAAGGGGGACAAAAAAGCCGAAGAAAAATTCAAGGAGATCGGCGAAGCCTACGAAATTCTCTCCGATCCGCAAAAGCGCGAGGCCTACGACCGTTTTGGTCACCAGGCCTTTGCCCCGGGAGGCGGCATGGGAGGAGGCGGTTTCCACGATCCGTTCGAGCTGTTCCGTGAGGTGTTCAGCTCTGGCGGTCTCGGCGGAACCATTTTCGGCGATATCTTCGAGGACGCCTTTGCCGGAGGCGGCGGGGGGGGACGCGGCCGTCGCCGGGGTTCCCGCTCAACCCAGGGCGCCGACCTTCGTTACGACCTCGAAATCGATTTCCTGGAGGCCGTCCAGGGTTGCGAAAAGGAGATCACCATCCGCCGTCCCTCCCCCTGTTCCCACTGTGAGGGCACAGGGGCTGCATCCGGCTCCAAAGTCGTGACCTGCTCGACTTGCCGCGGGCAGGGGCAGGTGGCCGTCAACCGCGGCTTCTTTTCCATTGCCCAGCCCTGCCCCAAATGCGGCGGAACCGGCCAAACCATTGAACATCCCTGCAAACATTGTCACGGCGAGGGTCGCGCCGAACAAAATGCCCGCATCAAATTAAAAATCCCTTCCGGGGTCGATACCGGCGCCCGCCTCCGCTCCTCCGGACAAGGCGAAGCCGGCACCCGCGGCGGGGCGGCGGGTGACCTCTACGTCGTCCTGACCGTCCGCTCCCACCCCGTCTTTGAACGGCAGGAGGACGACCTCTTCTGCGAGGTGCCGGTCTCTTTTGCCCAACTCACCCTCGGGGCAGAGATCACTGTTCCCAGCCTGAATGGTGAACTGAACCTGAAAATCCCCGCCGGCACCGCCTCCGACAAGGTCTTCCGGCTCCGGGATCAGGGGGTCCCCTCTCTCTCCGGACGGGGCAGGGGCGACCTCCATGTGCGCGTCCGCGTGGAGATTCCCAAACATCTCAACTCC
Source organism: uncultured Akkermansia sp. (assembly GCA_964635945.1). Taxonomy (GTDB): domain Bacteria; phylum Verrucomicrobiota; class Verrucomicrobiia; order Methylacidiphilales; family Verrucolacustridaceae; genus Verrucolacustris. Next base: position 12,206 of record CAZWQT010000017.1, read on the forward strand.
GCCCAGAAGCAGGCACTCGAACAGTTCTCCCGGCTTTGCGATGACTCCACCCACCCCGAACGTCACTCCTTCCTCGAAAAGGCCCGCAAGCTTTTCCACGGCTAACCCGTGCCCGGTCACCGCTTTTACCAACCCGATCTGGCTGCCGGACACCTTTCCCCTGAGGAGTCCCACCATGCGGTCCATGTCCTGCGGCTTCGTTCGGGCGACTCCGCCGCCCTCTTTGACGGTCGCGGCACCGAAGCCCGCGTCCGCCTAACCTCCGCGGATCCGGGAGGTGTGAGCTTTGAAACTCTCTCCACCGCCAAGACCCCCCGCCCCAGCTGCCGGATCCGTTTTGGCCAAGCCCTGATCAAGCCGGCCGGGATGGAGTTGCTTCTGCAGAAACTCACCGAACTGGGGGTCTCGGAAATTTGGCCGATCACCTCGGAGCGCTCCGTCCCGAAACCGGAAGGCGAAAAAAGAATCTCCTCCCGCTGGCAGACCATTGCCCTCTCCGCGTGCAAACAGTCCGGACAAAACTGGCTTCCCATAATCCCCGATGCCGCACCCCTGGACTCCTTCCTCGCCGCCGCGGATCCCGCCCCGCCCACCGCCCGGATCATCGGATCGCTTCAGCCGGAGGCCCGCCCTCTTTCCACCTTGGTGGCGGATGCCAGGAAAGCCGGGCCGGTTTCTGCCGTCGATATCCTGATCGGTCCGGAGGGGGACTTCACCCCGGCCGAGATCGGCCGGGCCCGGGCCGCCGGTTTCCGACCCGCTTCGCTGGGACCGCTCGTGCTCCGCTCCGAGACCGCCTCGATTTTCGTCGCCGCCGCCCTCCACTACGAACTGAACCTGCCCCATTGAAACCCTTACTCATCTGCACCGACTTCGACGGAACGCTCACCGACGAGGACCCTTCCGCCCCCCTTGCCCCGGGGTTTTTCCGTTGGCTCCAATCAGCCCGCACCCAGCGGGAGGTTGCCTGGGTGGTCGCCACCGGCCGCTCGTGGGAAGGACTGCGGGAGGCTTTGCTGCACCATCAGGCCCCCCTGTTCCCTGAATGGATCGTCACAGTGGAAAGGGAGATCCACCGCGTGAAAGAGCGGGAGGCCCACCCCGTGAAGAAATGGAACCAAACCTGCACCGAGGTTCATGAATCTCTGTTCGGCCGGCACGGGGCGATTCTGGAGCGGATCGAGCGTGAAGTGGGTAGCCACGAGGATGTGACGGTGATTCCGGACGTGGGCGCCATCGGCCTGGTGGTGGACTCCCCGACCGGAATTGCCCATGCGGAAAAGCTGGTGAAGGAAATCCTCAAGGACAGGCCGGAGATCATCACCATCCGGAACGGGCCGTATTTTCGCTTTGCCCATGCGGACTATCACAAAGGCTCCTGCCTCGGCCACGTCCAGGCCCTCCTGGATCTGGGGCCCGATTCCACCTTTGTCGCCGGAGACAACCTGAACGATCTCTCCATGCTCCAGCGGAGCTACGGCCACTTCCTCGCTTGCCCCTCCAACTCTCACGAAGAGGTCGTCCACCAGGTCAAAAACGAGGGTGGCTACCTCGCCAAAGCCACCGGGGGGGCTGGCATTGCCGAGGCCCTGAACTTCTATTTCCCTTAGCCTTTAAGTCCGCGGTTTTCTGTAACGTGATTGTAAACGGCTGCCTCATAGTTCACGGGTGGGTATTAATATCCGCCTATGAAAGGCTTCCCGTAAAACTTCAGCCTTCTATTCTCCAAAAATGCCTCGCCGGACGGACATCCAATCGATCCTGATCATCGGTTCAGGCCCCATCATCATCGGCCAGGCCTGCGAATTCGACTACTCCGGCGTCCAGGCCTGCAAGGCCCTCCGGGAAGAGGGCTACCGCGTCATCCTGATCAACAGCAACCCCGCCACCATCATGACGGACCCGGAGTTTGCCGATCGGACCTATGTCGAGCCCATCACCCCCGAAGTCGTCGAACTCATTCTTGCGAAGGAAAAGCCCGACGCCCTTCTCCCCACCTTGGGAGGCCAGACCGCCCTCAATACTGCCATGGCTCTTCATGAGTCCGGCGCCCTCCAGCGGCATAAGGTCAAACTTATCGGTGCCCAGGTCGAAGCCATCCGCAAGGGTGAAGACCGCCAGCTTTTCAAGGACTGCATGGCCAAAATTGGCCTGGAGTGCGCCCGTTCCGCCACCGCCCACACCCTTGAGGAAGCCCGTGCCGGGGCGGCCAAAATCGGCTCCTTCCCCCTGATCATCCGCCCCGCCTTTACCCTCGGCGGCACCGGGGGTGGAGTGGCCTACAATCGGGAAGAGTTTGAGAAGTTTGCCGCCTCGGGACTCGACGCCTCCCCCACCTCTGAAATCCTGATCGAGGAATCCCTTCTCGGCTGGAAGGAGTACGAGATGGAGGTCATGCGCGATCACGCCGACAACTGCGTGATTGTTTGTTCGATTGAGAATTTTGACCCCATGGGCGTCCATACCGGGGACAGCATCACGGTCGCCCCAGCCCAAACCCTCACGGATCGCGAATACCAGCGCATGCGCGATGCTTCCTTTGCCGTCATTCGGGAAATCGGCGTCGAAACCGGGGGCTCCAATATCCAGTTCGCCGTCTGCCCGCACACCGGCCGGATGATTGTCATCGAGATGAATCCGCGCGTATCCCGCTCCTCGGCACTTGCCTCCAAAGCCACCGGATTCCCCATCGCCAAAATCGCCGCCAAGCTCGCCGTCGGATACACCTTGGACGAACTGAAAAACGACATCACCCGGGAGACCCCCGCCAGCTTCGAGCCCACGCTCGACTACGTGGTGACCAAGATTCCCCGTTTCACCTTTGAAAAATTCCCCGGAGCGGAGCCTATCCTCACCACTTCCATGAAAAGCGTGGGTGAGGCCATGGGAATCGGCCGAACCTTCCGCGAATCTTTTATGAAGGCCCTCCGCTCTCTGGATCTCAAGGGGCGCGAAGGCCGCCTGGATCTTGGCACCCGGACCCCAGTCATCCCTGAGGATCAACTCAGCCACCAACTCCGGACGCCCCATCCGGCCCGGTTATGGTATCTCAGCCACGCCCTGAATCAGGGCTGGTCGGTCGAACGGATTCACGAGATCACCAAAATTGACCGGTGGTTTCTTGATAATCTCCAGGAAATCACCGAAATCGCCCGCCGGGTCGAGAAGGAGTCCTGGCTGGGGAATCCCGCCGGTCTCCCGCTGCTCCGGGAGGCCCGCCTCGCCGGATTATCGGATCTTGATCTCGGTCGTCTGCTCCCCGGCCCGGAAACCGAGCTGGCGACCCGCGCCCGCACCATCCGCGCTTGGCAGGAAAAACAGAAGCTCCTCCCCACCTTTCGCCTCGTCGACACCTGCGCCGCCGAATTTGAGGCCTACACTCCTTACTACTACTCCACGTACGATGCGGACGACAACGAGTCCCGCCTCACCCCAAAGCCAAAGATTCTGATTCTGGGCGGGGGCCCCAACCGGATCGGTCAAGGGATCGAATTCGACTACTGCTGTGTCCACGCCAGTTTTGCCCTCCGCGAGGACGGTTTTGAAACCATCATGGTCAACTCCAACCCGGAGACCGTCTCCACCGACTACGACACCTCCGATAAACTCTTTTTCGAACCCCTCACCGCCGAAGACGTCATCCATATCTACCGGGCGGAGAACCAGGATGACCAGATCCGGGGAGTCATCGTTCAGTTTGGAGGCCAGACCCCTCTGAATTTGGCTTCCGAACTTCAGGCCGCCGGAATCCGAATTCTCGGTACCCCGGTGGAATCCATCGAACGGGCCGAGGACCGGAAACTCTTCTCCGCCATGCTCGACAAACTGGGTCTCCGCCAACCCCCCAATGGAACCGCCACCACCACCGAAGAAGCCCTGGCGGCCGCCAAAAAGATCGGCTTCCCCCTCTTGCTTCGCCCCTCCTTTGTTTTGGGCGGACGAGCCATGCGGATCGTCTATTCCGAGGATGAAATCCGCACCTATATGAAGGAGTGTACCGAGGTGGCCCCAGGTCGCCCCGTTCTGCTCGACCGCTTCTTGGAGGACGCCACCGAGGTCGATGTCGACTGCGTGGCCGATGGTAACGATGCCGTCATTGGAGCGGTGATGGAGCATATTGAGCAGGCAGGAATCCACTCGGGCGACAGCGCCTGCGTCATCCCCTCCCACTCCCTGCCTAAAAAGGTGATTGAGGAGATCCGCCAAGCCACTCTGGCGCTAGCCAAGGAACTGGGAGTCCGCGGCCTGATGAATATCCAGTTTGCGGTCCAAAGGGAGACGGTCTACGTGCTCGAAGTGAACCCCCGCGCCTCCCGCACGGTTCCCTTTGTCAGCAAAGCCATCGGCAAACCGCTGGCCAAGATCGCCGCCCGGGTCATGTCCGGAAAATCGCTTCGGGAGCTGGGCTTCACCTCGGAAATCATCCCCACTCATTTTTCCGTCAAGGAAGCCGTCTTCCCCTTCGCCCGGTTCCCCGGAACCGACATTCTGCTCGGACCGGAAATGAAATCGACCGGCGAGGTGATGGGGGTTGACCGTTCCTTTGGGCTGGCTTACGCCAAAAGCCAGATGGCCGCCCAACCCTCTCTCCCGAAATCCGGCACGGTTTTCCTCAGCGTCCGGGATATCGACAAGGGCGCCGCGGTGCGTCTTGGTCAGGGCCTGCACGATCTCGGCTTCAAGATTGTCTCCAGCAGCGGGACCGCCCGCAAATTGGCAGATGCCGGCATTCCCGTCACCCCCCTGCTCAAACTGTCCGAAGGCCGCCCCAACGTGGTCGATTTGATCAAAAACCGGGAAATCGTCCTCGTCATCAACACGCCGGCCGGTGCCGTGGCCCGGAGCGAAGAGGTTCAGATCCGGACCAGCGCCCTCCAGCATAAGATTCCTGTCATGACCACCGTGGCCGCCGCCCAAGCCAGCCTGGAAGGCATTAAGTCCCTTCGTACCCACGGCCTTTCGGTCCGCGCCCTCCAGGACTACCACTCTTGATTTAGGTGGGTGCTGAGTCCACTTGCCCCATGCTTTCGTAAACGTAATCGCAAACCTAAACGAAAGATTCCACAGCTCCCAACCGATGATCCGAAATTTAATTTTCGACTGGTCCGGCACCTTGGTGGACGACCTCACCCCTGTCCTCGAGGCCACCAACCGGGTCTTTGCCGCCCATGGAAAGCCCCCCTTCGACCGCACCACCTTCCGGGAGAAGTTCTACCTCCCCTACGAAGGCTTTTATAAGGAACACATTCCCCATGCCCCCTTGCATGAGCTGGAGAAAATCTTCCGTGAGGTTTTTCGGGAGTTGCACCACTCCGTTTCCCTGCTTCCCGGCGCCCGGGAAATTCTCGAATACTGCCACTCGCAAAACCTCTCGGTCTTTCTCCTCAGCACGGTCCATGAAGCGGACTTCGAGGATCAGTCCCGGCGCCTGGGCGTGGATCACTTTTTCCGGGAGGCCTACGCCGGAGTGCCGGACAAACGGGACGCCATCCATGGAATTCTGAAGGACCACCAACTACGGCCGGAGGAAACCCTCTTTGTCGGAGATATGGAGCACGACATCGCCACGGCCCGGCACGGCGGCATCCGCTCCTGTGCCGTCCTCACGGGTTACGACTCCCTCGCCAAACTCCAGAAAGCCCTCCCCGATCACATCGCGCCGGACATGTTTGCCGTATCGGAAATTCTCAAGCGTCACGCTGCCCCCGAGCCCCTCCCCCCCACGCCTACGGTGGGAGCCTTGATCATCGGTCCCGACAAAAAGCTCCTCATGCTTCACACCCTCAAATGGTCAGGCCTTTGGGGCATCCCCGGCGGAAAGATCAAACCCGGCGAACCAGCCGAAAAGGCACTCAGGCGCGAGATTCTTGAGGAAACCGGCCTCAAGATCACCGGCATCGAGTTTGCGCTCGCCCAGGATTGCATCCGCTCCAAGGAATTTTACAAGCCCGCCCATTTTGTTCTGCTCAACTACCTCGCCAAAACTTCCCAGAAAAAGGTCACCCTCAATCCTGAAGCCGACGACTATCGCTGGTGCACCCTCAAGGAGTGCTACCAACTCAGGCTCAACACCCCCACCCGCATCCTGCTGGATTGGTATAAATCCAAGACAAAGGTGGGGCGGGGTCGATGACCCCGCCTGTTCTCTGCCTTGATATTTGAAATTACAACGAGGCGGCCTTATCGAGGCCGCCCTACCAAATCCTCCCGCCTGTCACTTACCACCTGCCCCAAATTTCCACTTTCTTTCTTCATAAGCTGTCGAATGATCGACTCATGACCTGGCAATCCTTCCCCTACAAAATCGACGCCCAGGCCGGCCAAACCCTCTACTTCTGCTCCTGCGAACAAACCAAGAACCCGCCCTTCTGCGACGGTTCCCACAAAGGTTCCGGCAAAGCTCCCCATGCCGTGAAGATTGAAAAAGACGGGCCCGTCTGGGCCTGCGGCTGCGGCAAATCCAAAAACCCGCCCCACTGCGACGGGAGTCATAAATCCAAATGAAGATAACCAGGCCCTCGGCTCGTGAAGTCCTCATCGGGTTCAGTCTCTTGATGGCGGTCAGCGCCTCCCTTGCCTTAGCCGCCTGGATATTTGCTGTATCTGCCCGTTGGTGGGCTGGAGTTCAAATCTCGGAATTGGATCTCGCATCCTACTCCACTCCCACCCCCGAACCTGCCGGCAATTTTTTTTCTTCCCTCGGTTTTGATTTCGACCACCCCGTGGATGGGTCTTACCGCGCCCGCCAGGTCATGAATCTCCCCCTACAACCCCAACTGAGGGGTCAGATCGACCGAAGTTCGCCGGAAGCCATTCCCTGGCCTTTCGATCCGGTGCTCGCACACACCGTGGATCTGGAAGCTTCGGCCAAGGCGATCCGCCAGCTGGCGGAAGAGGGGGTCACCAGTTCCGCCAAGGACGGACCGGCATACCCACGAAGTCTTCTGGAGGCAAAAAATGCCAGGGAGCTTTGTTCGCTTTTTCTCCAACCCGTCCGGCCATACCTGCAGAACATTTATGCCAGCCTGCCGGAACCCAAAAGCATCTACCCAGCCCCCCCACTCCTTCAGGCCAGCTTGGACACGCCCACCCTGAAGTTTTTTGATCTTTTGAGCATTTACCAATTGCTGGCACTGGATCAGCTTTTGGATTTTGGCTCCTCGGATCATTATGCCTCGGCGAAACCACTCTTGGCTGCTTTGCGCATCGCGGAGGGCCTCTTTGAAAGGCCGGTTGGATTCTTCGCGTTTCTCGGGGGTACCGCCACCTGCACTTTATCCCTCCCCCTTCTCTGGCAAGGAGTGGACGGCGGCCACTTTTCAGATTCCGCAATCCTCGGTTTGCTCCGTCAATTGGAGAGGCTGGATCCCATGCAGAATACCAAAAAGGTCATCAGCCAAGAATCTGCCTGGCGTTTTCAGTTTATGGAGTGGTTTGCCTGGAAAGAGCCATGGTGGAAGCGTGTTTTTTTGATTCCAATTTCCCAGGTCTGGCAGGGATTTTTTATCCTTCATTCGGCTGAAATCCAGCGGGAGCTCAAGAGGGATACCGTGTTCAAAAATCACCCTTCCGCCCCCCTCCCCGCCTTCTGGAATGCCTATGCCGTATTTTACCCCAAGCATGCAATTGACCTTCATAATGAAGCGCGTCATCTGGAAATTATGCTCCGGTTGGCGAGGCAGGATTTAGCTCTTAATCTTTTTATCAGAAAAAACAGCCAAGCACCTGAGAGGCTCGAGGCGCTGGTGCCCTCCATCCTGCCATCCCTTCCCAAGGATCCCTTCACCGGGAACAACTTCGGCTACCGAAAAACTTCGGCCACCTCGTATCTTCTCTATTCCTGCTGGGTCGACGCAAAGGATGATGGCGGCACCTCTGTGACCATCCCTCAACCTCCGCCCAAAGATCTGATGCTATTCCTACGCCATCAAGCGAAAGGCGATTTGGTCTGGCCCCAACATCACGTCGGAAAAAATTGATTTTTGGGCAGCAAAAAAGGCGGATTATTTCGTTCCCATCCCCACCCCCTGCACCGTCTGAAACAACTTCCCCTCCGTCTTGATCGACGGAGCGATGATGATCTCCGTCTCCTGAAACTCTCGGATGCTTTTAGCCCCCACGTTCCCCATGCAGGTGACGATCGCCCCCACCAGATTCTGCGAGCCGTCATCCAGCGTGGCCGGCCCAAACAGGATCTGCCGCAGGCTGCCGGTGATCCCCACCTTGATCCGCGTTCCCCTTGGCAGGTTGGCGTGGGGCGTGGCCATGCCCCAATGGTTCCCCTGCCCGGGGGCTTCTTCGCAGCGTGCAAAGGCGCTGCCGATCATGACCGCGTCCGCCCCGCAGGCGAAGGCCTTGCAGATATCCCCTCCTTTATTCATCCCCCCATCGGTGATGATCGGGACATAACGCCCGGTCTTCTTGTGATAGGCGTCGCGGGCGGCGGCGCAGTCCACCGTGGCGGTCACTTGCGGGACTCCCAACCCTAAAACACCCCGGGTCGTGCAGGCTGCACCGGGGCCCACGCCAACCAACAGGCCGGAAATCCCCGCCTCCATCAGCTCCACACTCACCCCGTACGTCACGGTGTTGCCCACCACCACCGGGATCTTCATCGTCTTGCAAAACTTGGCCAAATCCAGGGTCTTGTATTCGGAGGAAATGTGACGAACCGTCGAGACCGTCGACTGCACCACAAAAATATCCGCGCCGGCTTTCTGGGCGATCGCCCCGTACTTTTCGGCCTTTTGGGGGATGGAGGAGACGGCCGCGACAATGCCGGCCTTCTTCATTTCCTTGATCCGTTTGGCGATCAACTCCTCCTTGATCGCCGGGATATACATCTTCTGGATCAGGTGGGTGCTGGTCTCTTTGTCCGCCTTGGCAATCTGTGCCAGAACCTCCGCCGGGTTCTCATACCGGGTCTGTACTCCCTCCAGGTTCAACACCGCCAACCCGCCCATCTTGCCCATCGCCACCGCAAACTTCACGTCCACCACCCCGTCCATCGCCGAGGCCAGGATGGGGACCTTGAACGTATGTTTCCCGATGGAGAACTCGGTATTGACCTCGTTCGGGTTGACTGTCACATCCCCCGGCACGAGGGCGATCTCGTCAAAACCGTAGGTGACCCGTGCCTTGCGATTCCGTCCGATCCACATTCCCATGCTTCAGTTCCCTTCAGGTAGGGCGGGTTGCACCGGGTGCCGGGCGCCACAGCGACGACACCGCAGGGTATGCCAGGCGTGCTCCCGCGGATTGCGCGCCCCGCAATGCGGGCAGGAAACCGTTTCCCGATACCGGCGGAAAAGGCGCGATGCTTGCCATCCACCAAACATCCACAAAACAAAAACGATGCCAAGGAAAAGGCAAAGGTAACCCAGAAGAAGTTGTGAAGGAGTCAGACTCACGGCTTCCCCTCCCCCGGCGGCTCAACGGCCCAGAGCACCCGGACCCGGCCCCACTGGATCCACCGCCCCGGAGCCGGCTCAAACCGCCAGGCCCGCAGGAGGTTGGAGGCCTCCCGATCCACCGCCGGATCTCCGGTGGTCCCTTCCAAAAACACAAACCTCACCGCCCCATCCTCGTCCACTCCCACCCGAGCGGTGGTGGGTTCCAGGGCGCTGGCACTTTTCATCACCGGCAATTCCAAGGATGCGGTCGGTTTGCGGCCCCTCAGCTCCCCTGCCACCTCCACCCAAGTCTGCAAAACCGGCCGGCCCTTGGGCGGTCCCGCCTTGGGTAAAAGAGAGCTTCGGTACTGCCCCAGGGCTGTTTCCGCCCGGACCGCCAAAGGCGCATCCGCCCCGACTTGGGAGGGGCGAAAGGCGGGGGCGGTGATCGGTGCCTGGGCCGCCCACGAGGTGTCCTGCCACGGCAATAAGACCGACTCCGCCAACCTGGGTGGGGTCGCCCCGGGGTAAACAATGGCCGAGGGCTCAAAAATCTGCGCGTAGCCGCCCGGTAAATCTGCCTCCGCCATCAGCATGACCCTGCCCGGACTGGGCGGGGGGATGGGAGCAAACTCCCCCGGATCCCGGAACAGCGAAAACGCCACCCCGTGGGCACTTAGAGAGAGAATCAGAAATCCGGCCAGTCGCCGGCCGGCTCGGGTCTTGGGCCCGGGCAACCTCAACTTCACGGCGCCGTACCGTCAGACTTTGAGGCCAGCACCGCGGAAAGACCATTTTGCACCACCACATCCAGCAACTGGGTGACCACTCCGTGGCGCAACTCCCGGTCCGCCCGGATCACGACGGCCGCCCGGGGCTCCGCTTTGGCGATCCGGGCCAACTCCACTCGAAGCTTGGCCAGATCCGTCACCCGGTCGTTGAAAAAAATTTGCGGCTTCAGCCCGGCCGTGGCCGTGATCACATAGCGGGTGTCGCTCACCCCGCCCTTGGACTGCCCCGGCGAAGGCGGATCCACCACGATGCCGGGTTGGAACACAAAGCTGGAGGTCAGGAGAAAAAAGATGAGGAGCAGCAGGATCACATCCACCAACGGAGCCACATCGAGCGGCCCCCGCAGGACCCGGGCGCTCGTCCGAACCTTCATGCCGCCGGTTTCTCGGCCCGCGGCTCAGTTGTTACGGGCGTAACCACGGTGGTCGACCGCGTCCGGCCGCCTTCCTTCAGGATCTGGATCATCTCGATCCCCGCCCGCTCCATGTCCTGAACCGTCCCGTTCATCCGTGAAACCAGAAAGTTGTAGGCCACATACACCGGGATCGCCACGACCAGCCCGGCGGCCGTGGTGAGCAACGCCTCCCAGATTCCCCCCGCGAGCTCCCCCACCGGCACCGTACCCCGGGCTTGGTTCACGGTCTGAAACACATTGATCATTCCTGTCACCGTTCCCAGCAATCCGAGCAACGGGGAAATATATCCCACCGTGGCCAAGATGGAGAGGTTCTTCTCCAACCGGGGCACCTGCAATTGCGCCACCTCCTGCAATGCCTCGCGCAGATCCCCCAACGGTAGATCCCTTTTCAACAACGCGGCCTGCACCACCCGCACCGCCGGGCCATGCGCCTCGTCACATCGTTCCAAGGCCTCGGTAAAACGCCTTTCCTTCACTAGCGCCTGGATTCCATCCAGAAAGGGGTCCAGCGGGACCCCCATACGCCGGTACTCATACACCCGCTCCAAAAAGACCGCCACCGCCACAATGCTGGCCCCGAGGATGACCCACATGATGGGCCCGCCCAACCGCACCAGTTCAAAGAGGGTCGACGGCATCTTTCCTTTCTATCTCTTCCCCGCCTTCGAGGCCACCCTGCGAACAATCTCCCCCGCCATCTCCCTGGTCCCGACGCTCTTCTCTCCTGCAGCTGCGATATCCGCCGTCCGCCACCCCTCCTGAATCGCCCCCGCCACCGCGGTACGGATCGATTCCGCCGCCGGCCGGTTTGCGAAACTCATCTCAAACATCAGAGCCAAAGAGAGAATTTGGGCAATCGGGTTGGCGATCCCTTTGCCGGCGATATCCGGGGCCGATCCCCCGGCGGGCTCATACAATCCGAAGCTTCCCTGCCCCAGCGAGGCACTCGGCAACATCCCCAAGGAACCGGCCACCGCCGCCGCTTCGTCGCTCAAAATGTCCCCGAAAAGATTTTCACAAAGCAACACATCGAACCGTCCGGGATCCCGCACCAACTGCATCGCCGCGTTGTCCACGTAGATAAAGTCCAGCGTGATCCCCGGATGCTTGGCGGCCCAGGCCTTCACCGTCTTCCGCCAGAGCAGGCTGCTTTCCAGCACATTGGCCTTGTCCACCAGCGTGACCCTCTTTTTTCGGCCGGCTGCGGCCCGGAATGCGACCTCGGTGACCCGTTCAATCTCATGGGTTTCATAGGCCATCGTGTCCACCGCCCGTTCCCCCGCCCCCTTCTTCACCGTCTCCTTGGGTTGGCCGAAATACAACCCGCCGGTCAGCTCACGAACCACCAGCACATCAAACCCCCCAGCCACCCGATCCGGACGCAAAGGCGAGCAGCCCACCAGTTCCGGATACAACACCGCCGGCCGAAGATTCGCGTAAAGGCCAAAGATTTTCCTCAGGGGTAAAAGCGCCGCCCGCTCGGGCTGTTCGTTCGGCGGGAGCGACTCCCACTTTGGCCCACCCACACTCCCGAAAAGAACCGCGGTGGACGACCGGCAAAGTTCCACTGTCTCCTCCGGCAAGGCCTTGCCCTTGGCATCAATCGCTGCTCCCCCTACCAGACCCTGTTTCCATTCCAGTTTGAAACCATGGCTGTTTTCGACCGCTTCGGCCACCTTGAGGGTCGCCGCCATGACTTCCGGGCCGATTCCGTCCCCGGCTAAGACCGCTACTTTGCCTTTTGCCTCTGCCATCTATCCTTCCTAAATCGTTGACCTCGCCGACTCAAGCATTCGACAGCCCCATAGGCCTTTTCTATCTTACCGGTATGGCCGTTTCACCGACTGAATCCCGGCTTCATTCCGCCTTGACCGACTATCTTGATACTGTTGGCCAAGGTAGGGCGGGATCTCCGCATCCCGCCTGGACTGAAAAACTCAAACTCTCAATGCAGACCCTCGAAACCCTCGAATCCGAACTCGCCTCCTCCCTCGACCCCCGCCTCCGCCACTTTCTTGAATCCAAAAGTTACCGAAAAGCCCACGACTACCTGTCAGCACTTGCCTCGTCAGGACTGGTCAACGATCCGACCCCCCGCCAAGCTTGTTCCCGGTGAGCAGCGAACCGCGTTACTACTACGTCGACGCC
>CAZWQT010000018.1:0-24805 GCA_964635945.1 uncultured Akkermansia sp.
GCGAGGGTTCGATTCCCTCCGCCCGCATAAGCCTATTAAAGTTCAAGTTTGACCTTCGGTTTCCAGTGAGGAGGCTGACGTAGTTATGATGATCTTTCTTGCCGCTGGTCTTGGGTTGTTCGTGGGCGCGGGACTCGCTTACGCCCTGTTGGCCGCGCGATTGGGGAGGGCCAGCGGAGAGGGGGAGGTTATGCGTCTTCGGGTTGCTGAAAGCGAGCGCCTCCGTCAACAGGCGGAGGGGCAGGTCCAGGCCGCCCGTGAGGGGTTGGCCCGGGCGGAAGCTGAGCGGCAGGCGACCGAGCGTTCCCTCCAGGAATCCAGGCAGGAAAAAGAGCAGCTTGCGACCAGGCTCCAGACGGAGCTGAGGGCGATGGCCCAGCAAATGGTGGCGGAGGGAACCAGGCAACTGGCGCAAGATAACCGCACGCAGGTGGGGATCGAACTCCGGCCGCTTCTGGAAAGAATTGAGGCCTTCCGGAAGCGGACCGACGAAATTCATACCGCCGAGACCGGCATGCAGAGTGATCTTCGCAGGGAGATTCAGCAGATCCAGGCCATGAGCACCCAGCTGGGCACCGAGACGCACCGGTTGACCCACGCCCTGAAAAATGATTCCGGTGCCCGTGGCCGCTGGGGGGAGATGGTCCTGGAAAAGACCCTGGAAATCTCCGGACTGGAGAAGGGGAGGGAATTCCGCACCCAGGAGTCTGCGGACCGCAAGCGGATGGACGCGGTGGTTTTTTTACCTGAAGACCGGGCGGTGGTCGTGGACAGCAAAGTGCCCCTGATCGATTATGATGCCTACTGCGCGGCCGTGGAGCCAGGGGAGCAGGAGAAGTGTCTCAAGGCCCATGCCCAAGCCGTTCGCCGCTTTATCGACGACCTCTCGGGCAAGAGTTATCCCGATCTGTTGCAGGGCCGGTCGCCGGATTTCACCATCATGTTCATTCCCATCGAGCCGGCTTTTGGTGCTGCCCTGCGCGGGGACAAGGATCTGTTGGAGTATGCGTTTGAAAAAAGAATCGTCCTGAGCACGCCCAGTACCCTGATGGCCACGCTGCGAACCATCGCCAATGTCTGGAAGATCGAGCGGCAGAACAAAAACGTCCAGGAAATCGCCCGCTTGGGGGGCAAGCTGCACGATGACCTGGTGAATTTCGTCGACGACCTGAAGGGTGCGGGTGCGGCCTTGGAGAAAGCCAGGGAAGCGCACGATTCGGCCGTGAAAAAGCTTTCGGAGAAGAAGGGGAATATCCTGGGGACGGCCGACAAATTAAGGGAACTGGGCGCCAAAACAGAAAAACGATTCAGCCTGAACGGTGGGGCGGAAAGCTAATCACCGGACGCCGTTGAGGGGACCTTCCCTGATGGAGTGACAAAGACGCCGATTCCCCCAAGATAATTGCGTGAAGATTCATGACCCCATGCTGCACCGGGTGGCCGTGGGCATTTCCTTGGCCCTGTTGGTCCTGGCTTGTTTGAACATCCTCCGGCCTTTTTTTGGCCCCCTGCTTTGGGCCGTGATTCTGACGGTAACGGCCTGGCCGGTGTTTGTCTGGGTGAAAGGCAAGATGCCGAAGCGCGTGATCGTGGCCTCCATCCTCACCAGCGTCCTGATTGCCATTTTTTGCATGATTCCGGTGACGTATGGCGTGGCAGTGGCCGCGCAGTCCTTCAAGCCCGTTTCCCAACTTCTCCTGGACTCCTCCCGGGGCGGGTTACCCGCACCGCCCGCGTGGTTGAGGGAATATCCGTATGGAGAGACGATTTATCGGAAGTGGGAAAAATCAGCGCAGGATCGGACGCAGCTGATTGAGGATCTAAGTCCTCTCCTGAAGCAGGGTGCCACCAAACTGGGGCAGATGGCCGGAAAGGTTGGCGTGGGGTTGCTGGAGTTTGCCTTGGCTCTGATCATCTGCGGATTTTTCTTTGCCTACGGGGAGACTCTCACGCGGTCGGGCCAAATGACGCTGCAAAAGCTCTTCGGTCCGAAGGGGGACGAGTTGTTGGATATTTCGGCCCGAACGATTCGCAGCGTGATGTTGGGGATTTTGGGAACCGCCGCCTTGCAGGCCGCGCTGATGTGCATCGGATTTTCCCTGGCGGGGGTGCCGCAGGTGGTCCTGCTGGGCTTTGCGGGTTTCTTTTTTGCCAGCCTCCAGCTTTCCTGCGGAATCGTCTGGGTGCCGGTGGTGATTTGGCTTTTTCTGGAGGGGAGAACCGGTTGGGCGGTTTTTAACCTGATTTGGGGAATCGGCGTGGTGGGTCTGGTGGATAATTTCACCAAACCGTATCTGATCAGTCGGGGAAGCAACCTGCCATTTGGAATTATCTTTCTCGGCGTCATTGGTGGGTTTATCGCCTACGGTTTCCTGGGAATTTTCTTTGGAGCGACGTTAATGGCGGTGGCTTTTCGCCTATTCAAGGAGTGGCTTGCAGGGGAGGCCGACGGAGCCGAAAACGTGCCGGTGACGGTGGCCAGTCCACCCCGAAAAATCACCCCGCGGGTAAGGCAAAAACCTCTGTAAACAATTGCTTTGCAATTACTTAAAAACGAGTAAAAAGTAATTTTTCAGTTGTAGCGGAGGTCTATTTCGGCATCTTCAACGGATGCCAGGTGCGAAGGAAAAAGTGGTCGTTGGCGGAAAATACGACGCTTCAAAAATTGACAAGCTTGAGGGGTTGGATGCGGTTCGGAAGCGCCCTGGAATGTATATCGGTGACCCGGACGAACGAGGGTTGCATCACTGTGTGTTTGAGGTCCTGGACAATTCCGTTGACGAGCACCTGGCTGGTCACTGCGAAAACATCAAGGTTACCATGCATGTCGATGGGTCCATCTCCATCGAGGACGATGGTCGCGGCATTCCCGTGGATCCTCATCCCAAGTTCAAAATCCCGGCGGTGGAGTTGGTGCTCACCAATCTCCATGCGGGGGGAAAGTTTGACCAAGGGGCGTACAAATATTCCGGGGGTCTGCACGGAGTCGGCGCCAAGTGCGTCAATGCGCTCTCCGAGTGGTTTGAGGCCGAGATCTCCCGGGATGGGAAGCTCTATCACATTGAATTCGCCCGGGGGAAGACAACCTCCAAGCTCAGCGTCACCGGCAAATCCAAAAAGACCGGCACGAAGATCACCTTCAAGCCGGATGCCGAAATCTTCCAGGACACGACCAAGTTCAAGTTCGACCTGCTCGCGAAGCGACTCCGGGAACTGGCCTTCCTTAATCCCGGGCTTTCCATCACGCTCACGGATGAGGGGAAAAGCGGAAAGTCGGAAACCTTCCTCTACAAGGACGGAATCGAGGAATTCGTCAAACAGCTGGCGAAGGCCCGCACCCCGATCCACCCGAAGCCGATTGTCCTGGAGAAGAAGAAGGACGAGGTTTTTGTCGATTGCGTCATGCAATATTATGACGGCTACGACGAGACCCTTTTGCCTTTTGCCAACTCGATTCCGAATCCCGACGGCGGCACCCACGTTTCCGGTTTCCGTTCCGCCCTGACCCGGGCGATCAATCAGTTCGCCTCCGGCAAGGGGTTGGCCAAGGAGAAGGATCCCAAGATCACCGGCGAAGACGTGCGGGAGGGGCTGATCTGTGTCCTGAGCGTGAAACTCCCCAACCCGCGTTTCAACGCTCAGACCAAGGTGAAGCTGGTCAACGCGGAGATTGAGGGAATTGTCGGAAGCTGCGTTTACGAGGGGTTGCTTTCCTATCTGGAGGAGAATCCGGGCGTTGGGAAAAAGATTTTTGAGAAAGCATTAACCGGGGCCCGCGCCCGGGAAGCGGCGCGAAAGGCCAAGGAAACCATCCGCAAAGGCGCCTTCAGCGGTGGTGGTCTGCCGGGCAAACTCGCCGACTGTTCGGAGCGTGATCCGGCCCAGTGCGAGTTGTACATCGTGGAGGGGGATTCGGCCGGCGGCTCGGCCAAGCAAGGGCGAGACCGGCGCACCCAGGCGATCCTCCCCATTCGCGGAAAGTTGATCAACGTGGAGAAGGCCTCGATCGACAAGGTGCTTAATAATAACGAAATCCGGACCATCATTACCGCCGTGGGGACGGGGATCGGAACAGCGAGCGAGAAGGAGAAAGCCAAAAAGGGCGAGGAAGAGGCGGAGGCGGGCGGCGGCTTCGACATGGAGAAGCTTCGCTACCATAAGATCATTCTCATGACCGATGCCGACGTGGACGGCTCGCACATCCGCACCCTTCTGCTGACCTTCTTTTACCGAAAGATGCCGCTGCTGGTGTCCTCCGGACATATTTATATCGCCCAACCGCCCCTGTTCCTGATCAAACGCAAAAAGCGGGAGGAATATGTTCAGGACACCGAGACCCTCGACAAGATCTTGATCGAGCTCGGCACGGACGAAGTCACCCTGATCCGGCTTTCCGACAAAAAGGCCATCAGCAAGGCGCAACTGCTGGATATCCTCGGTTCGCTCCAGGAGTTGGAGCGACTCTCCCGGGCGGTGACGCGCCGCGGGGCGAAGTTTGAAGACTACCTTGAGGCCCGAAATGTGAAGACGGGCGAACTGCCAAAATACATCGCCAAGACCCGGGAAGGAACCGAGGAGAAGTTTGAGTTTTTCAAGGACGACAAGGAGATCGCGAAGTTTCGCGACAAAATGGGGATCGAGGATGAGGACGAGGAGGACGACGAAAAGGGCGGCAAGGAGGAGGCAGGGGACAAAGCCAAGCCCAAGGCGCGGATCTACGAAATTTATGAAGCGGCGAGCCTGGCCAAAGCCCTCCAGGGCCTGGCCAAGAAGGGGCTGGAAATGGATCACTACTCCGCCCAGGACAAACCTCTGTTTGAACTTGTGGAAGGGGAGGTGGACAAGGCGAACCCCAACCGCACGCCGATTTTCTCCATCGCGGAAATCCTTACGGGAGTGAAAAACGTGGGCAAGAAAGGCGTGCAGATCACCCGATTCAAGGGGTTGGGAGAAATGGACGCCAAGGAGCTGTTTGAGACCACCATGAATCCGGAGAAGCGCCAGCTTCTCAAGGTGGACCTCGTGGATGCGGCCAAGGCCGACGAGATTTTCACCACCCTGATGGGGGATGAGGTGGAACCGCGGCGGGTGTTCATTGAGGAAAACGCCCTCAACGTCCGGAACCTGGATATTTAACCCTCGGAAACCCCAACCATGGCCCTACTGAAAGAGAGCATTGTCCCGATCAACGTCGCGGAGGAGATGTCGAAGTCGTTCCTCGACTATTCGATGTCCGTTATCATCTCCCGTGCCTTGCCCGATGCCCGGGACGGGCTGAAGCCTTCCCAGCGGCGAATTCTTTATGCGATGGACGGTTTGGGTGTTCAGCCCAACCGGAAGCACGTGAAGTGCGCCAAGATTGTCGGAGAAACCATGGGCAACTTCCATCCCCACGGCGACATGGCCATCTATCCCACGCTGGTGGGTATGGGGCAGTGGTGGGGCATTCGCCATCTCCTGATCGAGGGGCGGGGCAACTTCGGTTCCATTGACGGGGATCCGCCCGCCTCCATGCGTTACACGGAGGCGCGTCTCCATCATTTGGGTGCGGCGCTTATGTCGGACATGGAGAGGGACACGGTTGACTTTGTCCCGACGTATGATGAGCGACTGACCGAACCGGTCGTCCTCCCCGCCGCTTTCCCGAACCTGATCGTCAACGGCGGCACCGGTATCGCGGTGGGCATGGCCACCAATATCCCGCCCCACAATTTGGGCGAGACCATCGACGCGCTCTGCGCCCTGATTGAAAATCCCAAACTGACGGCTGAGCAGATTCTTAAAATCATGCCCGGACCGGATTTTCCCACCGGGGCGTTGATCTGCGGCCGGGAGTCGATCGCAAACTATTACAAGACGGGACGAGGATCCCTGAAGCTCCGCGGCAAGGTCTCCGTGGAGGAAGGTCGCTCGGGCAAGTCGCAGTTGGTGATCACCGAGGTTCCCTACAACGTGAACCCGGAAGAGCTGATCAAGCGGGTGGCGGATCTCGTGGAGGAAAAGAAGCTCGAAGGCATCAGCGATGCCCGCAACGAGTCCGATGAGTCGATCCGCATCGTGCTGGAACTGAAGCGGGACGCGATCCCGAAGGTGATCATCAATAACCTCTACAAGCACACGCCGCTGGAGAGCAGTTTCGGGGTCATCATGTTGGCCCTCGATGGTCGCCGTCCAAAACTCCTGCCCATGCGGGAGATGCTGATCTGCTATCTCGAACACCGCCGCGAGGTGGTCATCCGTCGCACGAAATTCGACCTCAAGGTGGCGGAGGATCGGGCCCACATTCTTGAGGGCTACAAGAAGGCCCTCGCGAACCTGGACGACTTCGTGAAGATCATCCGCGCCTCCAAGGATCGTGCCTTGGCCAAGGAAAAGCTGATCGCAAAGTACAAACTGAGCGACCGGCAGGCTGACGCGATCCTGGAACTGCGGTTGTACCAGTTGACCGGTTTGGAGCGGGACAAGATTGAGGAGGAGTATCTTGCCATCATCCAGAAGATCGAGGAACTCCGCAGCATTCTGGCCAGCGAGAAGAAGGTCTACGCAATCATCAAAAAGGAGTTGCTGGAGATTAAGGAGAAATACGCCGACCCGCGCCGCACCCAGATTGTGAAGGATGAAGGGGAAATCGATGTGCAGGACCTGATCGCAAAAGAGGGCACGGTGATCACCCTTTCGCATGCCGGCTACATCAAGCGGACCTCCGTCACCAGCTATCGGGCCCAACGGCGCGGCGGGAAAGGGGTCATCGGCATGAAGTCCAAGGAAGAGAAAGAGGGGGAGGATACGGGTGATTTTGTTGAGCATCTATTCTCGGCCACGACCCATGACTACCTGATGTTTTTCACGAACACCGGACGGGTTTATGTGGAGAAGGTTTACGAAATTCCCGAAATGGGCCGGACGGCCCGCGGAAAGTCGATCGCCAATATTCTGGCCCTTCAACCCAACGAGAAGGTTGCGGCCCTGATCTGTGTGCAGGAATTCAGTGACAAGCAGCATCTGGTGATGGCCACCGCCTCCGGCATCGTGAAAAAGACCAACCTGGCCGATTACAGTAATTTCCGGAAGGGCGGCATTATCGGGATCAAGATTGAGCAGGGCGACGAGCTGATTGGCTGTGTCCAGACCACCGGGAAGCAGGAAATCGTCCTGGTGACCCGGGAGGGGATGAGCCTCCGCTTTGACGAGGACCAGTTACGCGATCAGGGCCGGGCCACCGTCGGGGTGTACGGAATCCGGCCGGAAAAGAAAGACGTGGTGGTGGGGGTGGCGGTGGTCGACCCCAAGGCGACCCTGCTGGTGGTGGGCGAGAATGGCGTCGGCAAGCGCACCTCCTTCGAGGATTATCGCAGCCAGACCCGGGGCGGGAAGGGGATCATCACCATGAAGACGACCGACAAGACCGGTTCCGTGGCCGGAGCGATCTCCGTGAAAGAAACGGATGAGATCATGCTGATCACAGTCAAGGGGCAGATGGTCCGGACGAAGGTGAAGGATATCCGTGAGTCCGGCCGCAACACGCAGGGTGTTTATATTGTCCGGTTGCAAAAGGGCGATCGCCTCCAAGGCGTGGCGCGGGTGGTGGAGACCGACGACGAGGAGGACGGAGAGCTCCCGCTCGGGGCATGAGGAACTTTTGGACGGGCCTGATCCTGGGGATCAGCCTCGCCTCCGGTTGGGCGGAAGAGCCCATTACCCGCATTGGTTTTGGTTCCTGCTATAAACCTGAAAAGAGCACGTCGCTCTGGTCCAAGGTGGCGGAATTCGACCCGCAGGTTTGGCTATGGCTGGGTGACAACGTGTACGCGGATGTGATTGACGGAAAATACCTCAAGAAGGATTTGCCCAAGGACGCCTTTGACCGTGCCTACGGGGCGCTGGGGAAAAGCGAGGGCATGACCACGCTAAAAAAACTTTCTCCGGATCACATCATGGCGACATGGGATGATCACGATTACGGCCTCAACGACAGCGGCAAGAACTGGGAGCGTAAAAAGGACGCCAAAAAAGCCTTTGTGAAGTTTTGGGGAGGGGAGGAGCGGAGCGACGGGATTTACTCCTCGCGGGATTTCGGTCCGGAAGGAAAGCGGATTCGCGTGATCCTGTTGGATACGCGCTACAACCGGGACGATCCCGGTCCCAGCGGGGACATTCTCGGTTCCCGGCAGTGGGATTGGCTGGAAAAAGAGCTAAGCCGCCCCGGCGCCAGTCTGGTTGTGATCGGATCCAGCATTCAGGTATTGGCCAGTCAGCACCGTTTTGAGAAGTGGGCCAACTTTCCCAAAGCCAGGGAGAGGCTCTTGCAGGTACTGAAAAAAGCCGGTTCTCATGCCGTGATTTTTGTCAGTGGAGACCGGCACCACGCGGAGATTTCCCGGTTGGGCGAAACCCCGCTCGGCTACCCGCTTTACGAGGTGACCTCCAGCGGTTTGACGGAGCGAAGTAGCGTCCGTGATGAGGTCAACGACCTCCGCTTGGGGGAAGTTTTTTCGGAATCAAACTTTGGGGTTATTCGGATCGACTGGACCCAGACTGATCCCGTCATTCGACTTGAGATCCGGGATGATCAGGGGATGGTGGTCCGGGAAGAGATCACCCCCATCACGCAACTTGCTCCGCCGAAGAGCTGATTTAAGTTTCGTCATGGCCATCGTCGTCGCCCGTCCCGAACTGACTCTTTGGGAGCGCCTTTACCTGCCCGGCATCGTCGGCGGGGTGAGAATCACCCTCCGGCATATGTTCCAAACCCTTTGGCGGATGATTTTTCCCCGAAAAACCAACGGCAAGCCGGGGATACTGGAAATGAGCGCTACCGGGCTCATGACCATGCAATATCCCGAGGAGCAGTGGCCCATGCCCGAAGGGTACCGGGGCGCCCCGGTTCTGGTGATGGATGAGAACGGCAGGGAAAAATGTGTTTCCTGCCAACTTTGTGAATTCGTCTGCCCACCTCGGGCCATCCGGATTACCCCCGGCTCCATTCCGGGGGCGGATCGGAATGCCCATGTGGAAAAACGTCCTCGCGAGTTCGATATCGACATGCTGCGCTGCATCTACTGCGGGATGTGCGAGGAGGTCTGTCCGGAAGAGGCCATTTATCTGCGCAAGGAGCACCCGATTTTCGTGGGAACGGACCGGAAGGGGATGGTTCGGAACAAGCAGGAGCTATACCGGTTGGGCGGAGTCTTGCCCCGCCCGATCAAGAAGTGGGCAGATAAGTAATCTGCGTTCGGGAGTCCGCCCTGGGATGGACATTTCCGTTTCAGACTCTTTCCATCCCAAGGGGTTAGAAATCAGATAACTCCATTGACCGCTGTTGCGGGGCATTTAATCTCACGCAACCCCCGAAAGATCACGAGGATGGAACAAATTTTCTTCTGGAGCCTGGCCGTCGGCCTTCTGGCGGCCGCCACGGCAGTGGTGACGCTTCGGAACCCCGTGACCAACGCCGTATGTCTGGTGCTGGCCCTGGTTTTTCAGGCCGCACTTTTTGTCACCCTGGAGGCCACCTTTCTGGCTGCCGTGCAGGTTATCGTCTACGCAGGCGCGGTCATGGTCCTGTTTCTTTTCGTGATCATGCTGCTGGATGTGAAGGTGGAGGCGCGCCGACCCATTCCGTGGCCCAAAATGGCGGTCGTGGGGGTTGGGCTGACGGCGGTGATTGCGGGGATCCCGAAGCTGATTGCTGCGTTTCCGACGGCCCGGGAGCCGCTCCGGTGGTCAGTTGATGCAAAGCCGTTTGGGGCCAAGGAGCTTGGGACACTGCTCTTCACATCCTATGCCCCGCTTTTTCTGGCAACCGGAGTTCTCCTGCTGGTGGCCACCATCGGGGTGGTGGTGTTATGCCGAAGGGATCCTGGTTCATGATCCTGGGGGAGATCACCCTAGGCCACTATCTGGCCTTGAGCGGGTTGCTTTTTATGGTCGGTCTGACGGGTGTGCTCCTCCGCCGGAGTTTGCTGATTGTGATGATGTCCCTCGAGCTGTTGCTCAATGCCGCCAATCTTGCCTTGGTCGCCGCCGCACGGTTTCAGGGGATTCCGGATCCGCAAGTGGCGGTCTTTTTTGTGATCACGGTCGCGGCGGCCGAAGTCGCCGTAGGTCTGGCCATCCTCGTGGCTATTTTTCGAATGAAAAAAACCACCTCCATGGAGGATTTTTCCACTCTCAAATTCTAACATGATCGCCTACGCCCCTTATTTGATTCTGCTGCTGCCGTTGGTTGCCGCGGTGGCCATCCGCCTGTTTCTCCACCCGTTCCCGCGATTGGCGGTGCCGGTGTCGGTGGCGGCCTGTTTGGGGAGTTTCGTCGGAGCCATGATGTTGCTGAGCAGCGGGACCCCTCCCGGGGGAATGGCCGCCCCGGCGATTCCCTGGATGGAGATCGCCGGTTTTAAGGCGGGGTTTGGATTGGTGGCAGACCCGTTGGCCCGCTTGATGGCCGCTTTGGTCACCGGGGTGGCCCTGCTTGTCCATATTTACTCCCTGGGTTACCTGGCCAAGGATCCGTGTCGGAGCCGGTTTTTCGGGGAGCTTTCCTTGTTCGTTTTCTCAATGCTGGGAATCGTCTTCGCCGACAACCTCGTCACGATGTTTATTTTTTGGGAGCTGGTCGGCCTCAGCTCGTATTTGCTGATTGGGTTCTGGCATGAACGGCCTGCGGCCGGAGCTGCCGCCAACAAAGCCTTTCTCGTAAACCGGATCGGGGACTTCGGCTTTATTCTTGGAATTCTTGGGGCCTGGTCCCTGTTCGGAACCATTAGCTTCGCCGATTTGCCGAGCCGCGCGGACTCAGGAGCGCCATTTTGGGCGGTGACCGCAGTGGGTTTGGGGCTGCTCTGCGGATGTCTCGGTAAATCCGCCCAGCTTCCTCTTCACGTCTGGTTGCCGGACTCGATGGAAGGCCCGACACCGGTCTCCTCGCTGCTCCACGCCGCTACCATGGTGGTGGCAGGGGTCTACATGTTGGTCCGGGTTCTGCCGATTTTGGAGCTGAGTGCCGTCACCATGAACACCATCGCCTGGATCGGCGCCCTGATGACCCTGCTGCCCGCGCTTATTGCCTGTCAGCAGAACGACATCAAGCGGATCTTGGCCTACTCCACGCTTTCCGAGATCGCCTACATGGTCATGGCCGTGGGGCTCAACATCCCTGGGCCCGGGATGTACCACCTGGTGACCCATGCGTTTTTCAAGTGTCTGCTGTTTTTGGCGGCAGGCTCGGCGATCCACGGATGTCATGAGGAGCAGGACATCTGGAAAATGGGGGGTCTCCGGAAGCGGATGCCTTTCACTTTTCTGGTGACATGGATGGGAACCCTGGCTTTGGCCGCGATTCCGCCGGTATCCGGATTCTGGAGCAAGGATGCCATCTTCGCGGCCACCTGGGATCGGCCGGGTTTGGCGGCCTGCTCCATGCTGGCCGGATTTTTCACCTCTTTCTTCATGTTACGGATGATCCTGGTGGCGTTTGACGGCAAACCCCGGACGGAGGCAGCCAAACATGCCCACGAGGGGCCTCCGGTCATGGTGGTGCCGATGCTCATTCTTGCGACGCTTTCCGTTTTCGCGGGGATGTTTCCGGTGGCGGAGTTCCTCGGAATGAAACCCACCGCACCCCACCACGCCTGGACTCTTTGGCTCTCCTTGATTTTGGCGGTGGCCGGATTTGTGCCGGCCCATTTCCTGTACCGGGACGCCCTCAAGGATCCGCTCCACATTCCGGTTCTGCAGGGAAAATTCTACATCGACGAATTTTACCAGAGGGTGTTGGTCGCCACGCAGGATGGTTTGGGTCGATTGGCGGATGCGTTTGAGGGGTGGGTGGTGCGGGGGTTTGTCGTGCGCGGATCCGGGGTGATTGCTCGGGCGGCGGGGCAGGGGCTGCGCTTGGTTCAGTGCGGACAAGTGCAGCTCTATGCGGCCGTATTCATTCTTGGGGCGGTGGGGGTGATCGGTTGGCTTCTTTGGAAAGGGGCGGCATGAATTTTTCCCTGACCTTGCCGGCCCTTTTGGTGATTCCTCTGATCGGGGTTCTCCTGATTGCCCTGGGGACCCGCCCCAAACCCACCGCCTTATGGACCTCCATGCTTAACTTGATACCCGGAATGCTGGCTTCCGGGGTGGTGTTGCGGTCCGGGGAACTGATCTTCGGCCCGGAACCCATTCCGGCGAGGGAGGTGTTTCCGGCCAAACTGATTTTCGGGATGGACGGACTCAGTCTTTCCATGGTGTGGCTGACCCTGGTCGTGACCTTGGCCGCCATCGGGTCCGGCCGGGAGGGCATCAAGCGCGAGAAGGAATATTATATTTGCCTGTTGTTGATCGGCCTCGGGGCACTCGGGGCCTTTCTCTCCGTGGACTTATTTTATTTCTTCTCCTTTCATGAAGTGGCGCTGATCCCCACGTTCCTGCTTTTGGGCATGTGGGGGCATGGAGACCGTTCCGGAGCAGCTTGGCGCATGACGGTTTACCTGATGCTGGGAAGCATGGTGCTGCTGGTGGGACTCCTCGGTCTTTATTGGGCCCTACCCGAAACAGCCCGAAGCCTGGATTGGCGCGTCCTTTCGGAAACTCTCCAGGCCACCCCGCTCGCCCCCGCTACCCAGAGCCTGCTCGCGGTGCTTCTGTTGGTGGGATTCGGAACCCTGGTGTCCTTGGTGCCTTTTCATAGCTGGGCGCCCGGCGGGTACGCCTCCGCGCCGGCCCCGGCAGCGATGCTCCATGCCGGGGTTCTGAAAAAGTTCGGCCTTTATGGACTGATGCGGGTGGTCCTCCCGATGACCCCGGATGGCTGGAGGGAGATTTCATGGATGGTGGGCCTGCTTCTCGCCGGAAATATCCTTTATCTGGGACTCGCGGCCCTCCAGCAGCGCGACTTCCGCTGGCTGTTGGGTTTTTCCAGCGCCATGCACATGGGCACCATCTTTCTGGGGTTGATCAGTGGCACGGTGCTGGGATTGGCGGGGGCGCTCACGCTGATGGTGGGGCATGGCCTGAGCGCCGCGCTTGGCTTTGCCGTCGCCGGCGAGATGAGCCGCCGGACGGGGACTTCCTGGATGCGTGACCTTGGCGGGCTGGCCCACCGGACCCCCCAGCTCTGGTTCTACCTGATGATTGCCGCGATGGCCTCCATCGGGTTGCCGGGGTTGGCCAACTTTGCCGGTGAAATCATGATTTTCTTCGGCGCTTGGTCGGCTCATCCGGTTCTGGTTGGGGTCGCCGCCTGGGGCGTGGTGCTCTCCGCCGTGGCCATGTTGCGGGCCGTGCGGGCCGTGGCTTTTGGGCCGATGAGTTCCGCCGTGCAGGCCGAGGGAGTGACAGATCTGCGGGGATTCCGGGAAACATGGCCGTTTGCCGTGCTCACCGTGGCACTGCTTGGGGTCGGATGGATCCCTGTCCTTGTCTATGGCCCGGCGCGTCCGGTGTTGGAAAGGTTGCTGGTACCATGACCGCCTGGTTGGCCCCGGAAATTCTTCTCACTCTGGCAGGAGTCGGCCTGATTTTGTTGGACGCCCTCGCGCCAGAATCGCTCCGACGCAGGATTCCGCTTGTGGCGCTCTTCAGCTCTTTGGGAATTCTGGCGTGGAGCCTTTGTCCGGCGAGTCGTGGATTGCCAGCTTCCTGGACCCATCTCTTCCTTTCGGACGGCCTGACCGCAACCTTTAAGCCTTTTTTCCTCCTTTGTCTGCTCGTGGTGATCGTGATGGCCTCAAGGTACCGCCTGGAAGCCGATGAAACGGTCCGCGGGGAATTCCTCGCGCTCCCTTTCTTTCCGACGGCGGGTCTCTGTTTACTGGCTTCGGCCCGTGACTTTCTGGCCGTCTTCGTGGCTTTGGAGCTCGTGAGCATCTCTCTTTACCTGCTGGTGGCCTTTCACCGGGCCAAACCGTCGAGTCTGGAGGCGGGGATCAAGCTCCTCGTGATGGGTGGCCTTTCCACGGGGTTTTTGGTGATGGGGATTGCCTGGCTCTACGCGGGAGCGGGGACCACGGAATTTTCCAAGCTTCTCCTTGGCCAAGCGGGCCAACCGGCCAATCCGGCGGTGTTGATCGCCGCCGGTCTGATTCTTACGGGCATCGCCTTCAAGGTGGCGGCGGTGCCGTTCCACGCCTGGGCACCGGATGTCTACGAAGGTGCCCCCACCCCGGTGACGGCGTATCTGGCGGTAGCCTCCAAAGCAGCGGGATTCATCCTGCTGTTGAGGGTTTTTGGGATTGGCGCCTTTGCCCTGGAATCCGTCGGGGCTTATTTCCGTCCGATTCTGCTGACGCTTGGCATCGCCACGGTCACCCTGGGAACCCTGGCCGCCCTGCCGCAGCGGGACCTGAAGCGATTGCTGGCCTATTCAGGAATCGCCCATGCTGGATTTATGGTGCTGGCCCTGGGAACCCGCGGGGAGGGTGGGATTGGTACCGTGGTTGCTTATCTTTGGGCATATCTTCTGGCTTCGTTGCCGGTTTTTCTGTTTATCAATGAGCTGGAGCGATCCCATGGCAGCACCGACATGCGCCATCTCGACGGGATGGGTCGCCGGGAACCGGGGCCGGCGCTGGGGTTCAGCCTCTGTCTGATTTCCATGGCTGGTTTGCCGCCGCTCGTCGGTTTTCCGGTGAAACTTGCCGTTTTGGCCAATCTATGGAACGCGGGTGAAACCCCGGCCCTGGTGGTGGCGGTGATCATGGCCGTGGCCGGGCTGGGAATTTATCTCACCCCGATCCGGGTGATGTATTGGGAACGTGAGGCAGACTCCATTCCTTTGCGCCGGTTTCCACCCTTCCTGATCTGGGTCATGCTGGCGGCTGGATTCATCAATGTGTGGTTGGGGCTTCAGCCCAAGGTGCTGGCACGACTGGCGGAGCAGAGCCTTAATCCGCTCCCGGTGACCCAAACCATCCGCGAATAGAGCTTTGTCATGACCGAGGCTGGTCGGGCTGGGATTTTTCGGTAATCTCGAGCCGTCATGGCCGCCCAAGAAGTCAGTTCCGTAGCCGGACCCAAAATGGGTTCGGAAAAACTCGTCCGTCTCAGTGAGGCGGCCGGCAGCCATTTGACCGGCCTTCTGCAAAAGAAGGGGTATGCCTCGGGAGCCCTCAAGGTTTCGGTGGTGGGGGGAGGGTGTAGCGGGTTGCAGTACCAGATGGAACTGGTGCCCGGGGCAGGGCCCAAGGACATTTTGGTGGAAAGCCAAGGGGTGAGGATTTCCGTGGATCCAAAGAGTGCGGTGTTTTTGAGCGGCTCAGAAATTGATTTCAGTTCCGACCTGCAGAAGGGGGGATTTCGCGTCGTCAACCCCAACGCTCGCGCCACCTGTTCCTGTGGCGACAGCTTCAGCACCTAAACGACCGTGACCACCCACGGGAAAAAGGGCCGGAACCGGCCGAAGCTGGGAAAAGCACGGTTGCCCTACAAAGAGCGGCTGCAACGCGGCTTTTCCCGCGTGGAGCGGGACCTTTCCTGGATGATGGGGATTTTTCAGGAACTGCTTCAAGAGCTTGGGGAAAAGGAGGCGGGAGAGTCTTTGCCCTGGGTCTCCGGGACGAAAGCGATGCCCGTCGTCAAGGAGGGTAAAATCACCCGGGGATATGCCATCGCTTTTGGCCTGCTGAATTTAGCCGAAGAGGTGGCGGCGGCTTCCATGCGCCAATTAAACGAGGCGATCAATGGCCCCCAACACGAGCCAGGATCCTGGGCGCAGGCCTTATGCCGGCTCAAAAGTTCGGGGGAGACTTCCGATCACCTGGCCGCGGTGCTCCCGACTTTGCGCGTCGAGCCCGTGCTCACGGCCCATCCGACCGAGGCCCGGCGGCGCTCCATTCTTGCCTGCATGCAGGAAATTCACGGGATTCTCCTGGAACGGAGTGGAAAGTCCGGCCGGGACGGACTGGATCGGGAACGAAGGGATCATCTGAAAACCGTGTTGGAGCGATGGTGGCGGACCGAGGAGGTGCGAACCCAGCGCCCCACGGTGGACATGGAGAGGGAGGGAGTCATTCATTGTCTGGCTGGCTCCATGGCCCGATCGATTGCGGAGACCGACCGCCGGTTGCGGGATGCCTGGCAGATCGCCGGCTTTGGGGAGGGGGGGCCGGCTCACCCTGCGGTGCGCCCGGTGCTCAGTTTTGGCACCTGGGTGGGTGGAGACCGGGACGGTCATCCCTTAGTGACTCCCGAGGTCACCGCGAAAAGCCTGCTCCTCTATCGAGCCTCCGCCCGCCAACTGATTGCGTCGGGTCTGGAGAAACTGGCCTCCCACTTAACCCTCTCGCGAAAATACCACGGGGTTCCGGCAGAGCTGGATAAATGGCTGCCGGAGTGGCGTCGGCGAATTGGAGCGGAAAAAGAGGCCGAAGTCTCGGTTTACCGGGAGGAACCCTGGCGCGAGGCGGTTCTGTTGATGCGACATCATCTTTTGTCCGAACCCCAGGGGTATCGGCAACCGGAGGATCTGATTCTGGATCTTGGGGTCGTGCGGCGGGCGCTCCTGGATGTCGGGGCACATCGTATGGCCGCAGCCGAGGTGGATACCATCCTCCGACAGATCGAGGTGTTCGGATTTCATCTCGCCGTGTTGGACATCCGCCAAAACAGCTCCCGCCACGATGAGGCCGTGGAGGAGCTTCGCATCAAGGCGGGGACCGGCGGCAAACCCTACTCCCAACTTTCCGAGACGGAACGACGGCAGCTTCTGGATCGTTGGCTGGAATGCCTGCCCTGGACCAAAGAGGAGGCGATCGAGGCGGGGCCAGCCGCCCGCGAAGTGATTGGGACTTACCAGGCCTTGGCCCAGCACGTGGCGATGAACGGTTCCGACGGATTGGGGCTGTCGATCGTCAGCATGACAAGAGACGTTTCCGACCTGACGGTGATCCATCTTTTTGCCCGGGTGGCCGACCTGCGGATTCCCGACGAGCGGGGGGAAAGCGTGTGTCCTTTGCCCGTGACCCCTCTTTTCGAGACCTTGGAGGACTTGGAGCTCGCCCCCCAGGTTGTGGCGGAATTTTTGCGCCACCCGACCGCCCGAACAGCCTTGAAAGTTCTCGCCTGCCGGGAAAGCGAGGTGGACCGGCGGCGCCGGTTGGCCTTGGTGGATCCAGGCGAGGGAACCGTGATTCTCCCCACGGAGCCACCGCCCGTCCTGCGGGTGATGATCGGCTACAGTGACAGCAATAAGGATGCGGGCCTGATTTCCAGCCAGTGGGCCCTCCACCGCTGCCAACGAGGCATTCTCAAGGCCGCCAGGGAGCAGGGGGTGGCGGCCCGCTTTTTTCATGGCCGGGGAGGCACGGTGAGCCGCGGGGCAGGTCCGACCCATCGTTTTTTGGAGGCTTTACCCCGGGGAACCCTTTCCGGAGATCTCCGAGTCACGGAACAGGGGGAGGTGATCGGACACAAATACGGCACGGTGGCGACCGCGGCTTACAACCTTGAACTCCTTCTGGCCGGCACAACCCTGACCTCCCTTTTGCCGGAAGATGAGGTGGAAGATGACCCCACCATGGTGGCGATTTTTGATTTCCTGAGCCGCGAAAGCATGGCGACCTACCGCCAACTCATTGAAAAGCCGGGATTCCTGGATTACTTCCGGCAGGCCACCCCCATTGATGCCGTGGAGCGGAGCACCATTGGGTCCCGTCCCGCCCGCCGGACCGGCGCGGCCGACTGGAAGGATCTTCGGGCCATTCCCTGGGTGTTTAGCTGGAGTCAGGCGAGATTTTTTCTGCCCGGCTGGTACGGCGCAGGCACCGCGCTGCGAAAGTTGGCCAAGGAGGATGCAAAATTATTCCGACGGCTTCGGGACGGCGTGTCGAGCTGGCCCTTCGCCAAGTATGTCTTCAACAACCTGGAGAGCGGGGTCGCAAGTGCCGATCTTGAAGTTAGCCAGGGATACATCGACTTGGTGAAAGACGGGCAAATTCAAAAATCCTTCACGCGAGAAATCCGGGAAGAATTTGCGGAAGTTCGCGCCGGCTTGACCGAGCTATTCCAAAAACCCCTGAGCGATCGGCGCCCGCGTTTCCGTTTTACGGTGGAACGGCGGGTGGCGCCTCTCCGGGCCCTGCATGAGCGGCAGATTCAGCTCCTCAGGCAGTGGCGGGATGCTGAGGAATCGAAAGATCCTTCCGCGGAAAGCCTGTTGGCGGACTTGCGCCAATCCATCGCCGCGATTGCGGCCGGGCTTCGGACCACCGGGTAGGATTCGCTCCTTGGCGGGCTCGGGCAGAAAGCTAGGGTAGCAAAATGTTGCCGATTTCCCTCAGCGGAGCCGAGGTGGTTTTCCTGTTGGCCTCCCTGATCAAGGCCGTGGCGGTCGCCGTGACCGTTCTGGTTTTGGTTCCGGGGAGCGTGACCGCGGAGCGGCGGCTCAGCGCCTGGATTCAGGATCGGATCGGCCCCAACCGGGTGGGTATTCCTTTTACAGAAATTCGCATTTTTGGGCTGGGGCAAGCCTTGGCGGACGCCGCGAAGTTTCTCCTGAAGGAGCAGTTTGTCCCCGCTTCGGTCAATAAGTTCTACTTCAACCTCGCTCCCATCCTCGCCATGGTCCCGGCTTTGGTCACGGTGGCCGTCATTCCTTTCAGCCCCGGGTTTGATCTTCGTCCTGTCGCTTCCTGGATGGCGCCTCATCTCGGCTGGGAAGCCGCCACCGTGGAGGCGTTTCAGATCAGCGGAGTGATCGCCAACCTGGATATCGGGCTGCTCTTCGTCTTTGCGGTGATCTCCCTCAGTGTTTACGGGATCGTGCTGGCCGGCTGGGCCTCCAACTCGAAATACCCGTTTCTTGGGGGAATCCGCTCTTCCGCCCAGATCATTTCCTATGAAATTGCCATGGGCGCCTCGGTGGTTCCGGTGTTTCTGGTTACGGGGCATCTGAACCTGGGGAAAATTGTCGACTATCAGGTCCGGCACGGCTGGCTGGCTTTCCCGAGTTTCTCGGATGGGATCTGGGGAATTCTCCTGGGAGGTTGCCTGGCGTTCTCCTTTGTGGTTTTCCTGATTGCTTCCTTTGCGGAGACCAACCGGTTGCCGTTTGATTTGCCCGAGGCGGAGACCGAGCTGGTCGGCGGCTACCATACGGAATACTCCGGCATGCGGTTCGCCTTATTCTTTCTGGGGGAGTATGCCGCCATGGTTTCGGCCTCGGCCATCATGGTGACCGTTTTCCTGGGGGGCTGGAGCCTGCCTCTGCCATGGTTCAACGGCCAGCCCATGCCTGATTCCATCCTTGGCATGGCCCTGCCGGCCTGGGTCGCCGGCCAAGCCATGCCCTGGTGGTTCGGATTTCTGTCCGCCGGAGTTTTTTTGGCCAAGATTCTTTTTTTTATCGCCCTGTTCATTGTCATCCGCTGGACATTGCCGCGCTTCAAATATGACCAGCTGATGAGCCTGGGATGGAAGGTTTTCATTCCGCTTTCGTTCCTGAATATTTTTATCGTGGCGGCACTGGTCCTCATGCGGGGGTAGCGCGCAGATGGAGGCTGGATGTGGTGGAAGGATTAGGATGAGAAAAACACTCTGGCCTCTATTCGTTGGCCTTTTGCTGAGCCTGAATTTGGGGGCCGCCGAGAAGGGGCCGACAATCGTGGTGAAGAAGGATGAAAGGAAGATTGCAGGCCTGAACACCAACGGGATCACCCGGTGGATGGCCAATGTGGGTCAGGAGGGGGATGAGGTCACCGCGGTGAATCAGAGCGGCAATACGGCCATGGTCAGCCTGACCAACAAGAAGAGCGGGAAAACACGGATCCTGACGTACGACGCCGACAAGGGGATGCTGAAGTTTTCAAAGACGGTGAATTAGCCGGTCAGCCTATCGGCTGGTGGAAGGAGGTAAGTGGAAGGTGGAAAAAATGCTTAGTTTAGGGAGTCCTTCCACATTCCACCTTCCGCCTAAAACGGCGGCAAGCGGTCGCCAATCATTACGGATTACGGTCGAGGATTGAGACGACTTCCTCGTCAGAGACCTGCTCGAAGTTTTGGTACGCCTGCCCAACGGCAAAGAATTCCACCGGCGTATCCAGACAGACCACCTCATCCGCTTCAGCTTGGAGTTCCCGGAGGGAAGAGGGGGCGGCCACGGGAACGGCGACCACCACCCGGGTGGCGCCGGAAGCACGTGCCGAGCGAACCGCCACCTTCATGGTGGCCCCTGTGGCAACCCCGTCATCCACCAGGATCACGGTCTTTCCCTTTAAAGGTACAACCTTTCGGTGGGATCGATAAAAAGCCGCTCTTTGCCGGATCACCGCCAACTGTTCCCGGATAATATCCTCAAGCCAGGAGGGGGCTTCCTTTGCAGCTTTTTGGAATTCCGGATTCAAAAATACCGTTCCATCCTCCGCCACCGCCCCCAAGGCCAGCTCCGGTTGGGGAGGGTAGGGAAGCTTGCGGAGGAGAATCACATCCAGGGGCACGGCCAACCTCCGGGCCACCTCATCCGCCACCACCACACCTCCCCGGGGAAGCCCCACGATGACCGCGTTTTTGTTTCCTGAATAATCGTTCAATTCGCCCGCCAAATACGATCCAGCTTGTTTTCTGTCATGGAAAACCATACGTTAATCCATTGAAGTACGTGTTAAGTCCGGAATAAATTACTTGAATTTGCCTGTCTTTTTTCAATAGTAACCCTGATGATTTCTCCGGCGACCAAAAAACCAAATGTCCCCATCTCCCTAAAGCGATGGGCTTCCCGCAGTGAGTTGGCCATCATTATTACGGATACCAGCGGGGCAGTGCAGTGGGTTAATAAGGCTTTTACGCATATCTGTGACTACAAACTCGATGAAGTCATGGGGATGAGGCCCGGGCATTTCCTGAGTGGTCCACTCACCGAGGCCGGCGCCCGCGACACGCTCAACCATGCCATCCGGGACAGAAAGTCCTGCCTCGTGCGCATCACCAACTACAAGAAGAGTGGCCAGCCCTACATCGTCGAAATCCACCTGGAGCCCATCTTCAACAAGAAAAACGAGCACCAGGGATTCCTCTCGCTGGAGCGGGATGTGACCGAGGATGAGCAACGGCAGCGTCAGTACGGGGAACTCAACGCCTCCGTATACCGGCAACTGCTGGAGCGCTTTGAAGTTGTCAAAGCCGGAGGCAAGCCCAACTCCTAACCCCAGATCGTCCCCGTCCAGGCGCCGTCACGACCCCGCCACCATTTTTAACTGATCAAACAGGAACGAGGCGACCTCGGAGAGGTCGCCCTACCGGCGGTATGACTGCAGTCTTGGAAGAGGGGCATGGGGAGGGGAAGATCGGGGATGCAAAACGACCGTTTGAATCACCTTCTCGAAGAGATTCGAAAACTCGAAGAACAGATTGTCGAGGAGCTTCATGAGAAGGAGAAGGAGTACGGCTACAAGATCCAGGAGACCAAGGTCCGGTTTGCGGACGAGATCCGTCGGCAACACCGGAAGTTGCGCACCGCACTACACCGCTATCTGTTTCGTTCCCGGTTCCTGGTGTTGCTGACGACGCCGGTCATTTACGCCTGTCTGGTGCCGATCGCATTGTTGGACCTGGTGTGCAGCTTTTATCAATGGCTCTGCTTCCCCCTTTACGGGATCCCGGTTGTCAGGAGAGGGGACTACCTGGCCTTTGACCGACACCACCTCCAATACCTGAACCTGATTGAGAAAATCAACTGCGAGTACTGCGCCTACGCCAACGGCATTCTGACCTACGTCGGGGAGATCGCCGCCCGAACAGAGCAGTACTGGTGCCCGATCAAACATTATCGATGCGTCAAATGCACCCATAAGAGATATCGACACTTCTTCAACTTCGGGGATGCGGAGGGGTATTCCCGCCAATTGGAGGCTATTCGAAAGCAGTTCCAGGATATGTAGCCGAAGCGCCTCCGGTTCAAAGGAGGGAAGAAATGTGCATTAGGGGCTAAAAAATTCCAAAAGCCTCCTATTAAGGATAGGAGTATCTTTCATTAGCCCCTTATTTTTGCATAATAAATTCGTTTATCACTTCTTACGGAGGTACCTTCGTCATGTAAGGAGGCAACCTTGAAAAGATTAAATCACGATTCGAATCCAAATCTGGAACTTTTTCGGGGTCCATTACAGGAACACCCACTGGGAGCCGTCTTGGAGCGCTGGGTGGCGTATACGGATCTTTGCATTGTGATTGCAGACGCCTCCGGGCGGATCATCTGGGTGAACGCCTCGTTTACGAGAATGTGCGGCTACAACTCAGATGAGCTTATTGGAAAGAAGCCAGGGCATATCCTGAGCGGCCCTTTGACGGACCGGTCGCCGCGGTCGGTTCTGAACCGCGCCATCTCCCAGGGGGCGAAAGTCCAGACCCGGATCGTCAATTACAACAAGGCTGGGAAGCCCTACTGGGCGGATATTCATCTTGAGCCGATTCACGATTCCAAGGGCCAAATCAGGGGTTACATCTCGATGGAAAAGGATGTCACCAAGGAGGAGTCGCACCAACACGATTTGGGAGAGCTAACGGCATCCATTTATGAAAAGCTGGTTGAGGCCATCGATTCCTCTGGAGGATCTTTATTTGCGCATTCACCGGGCGGGACCAACCCCGCGCCGGTGCGGGTGACGGAAACACCGGACGAGTTCATCCGGCGTTGGCGGCTCCGAACCTCCGTTTCCCCAGCCCAAAATTTATCCCGGCGAGATGGAAATCTCCCCAAGGAACAGAATACCCCCTAAACCAGCTCCGCCTCCCGAAAGCGCATCTCGATGAAAATCCTGGTCGTCGCTTGTCACTGCCTGCTGATTCCCGGAGTTCTCCGGGCCGGTTCCGACTTCGAGGAGGGTATGCAGCTTGAAAAAGAGATTAAAATCTACCAAGCCCGTGCTTCCTTTCAGAAAGCCTTGGCGACCGATCCGGCTGGCTCCGGCGTGGCTGAGCACACGGCCTGGTTTCTCTATTTAAACAGCTTCCATGATGAGGAGTGTCTTGCCTTGCTCCGACAGGCAACCCCCAAAAGTCAGGACCCCGAGGCGATGGAGATGGCGGCCAAGCAGGTCGAAAGGGAGCTGGGTCTGCGGGGCGGGATGACGGAAGCCGAGAAGGCGGAGCAAAAGTCCTTTCGGGATTCCCAGCTTCAAAAAGCCTCGGGAGGATCCGATGCGGACCGCGGGGGAGCCCTTGTGGATGGAGGAAAGTTGGCAGAGGGTATTCCACTTCTGGAGTCGGCCGCTAAGAGCGATCCCGAAAACCTTCCGCTCCAGCTAAAACTAGCCCGGGCCTACTACTGGAACGGACAACTGCAGGAGGCCGACCGCACTTACGGGCAGCTGCTCAAAAAAAGCCCGGGGAATCCGGCCCTGTTATTGGAGCGGGGCCAGGTGGCGGCCAGTGAAGACGAGCTGGAGCGTTCCCGTGACCTGATGATTGCGGCGGAAAAGGCGGTCCCGGGCGACCGCCGGATCCTGTTGGAACGGGCCCGGGTGGAGTCCCTGTTGAGTGACCGAGAGGAGGCCTTGGATGCGGTCAACCGGATGTCCCCCAAAGACCAGGAGAGTGGCGCGGCGTGGCTGGCACGGGGCCGGGCGGACCACTCCCGCGGCCAGTTCGCGGCAGCAACGGAGTCCTATGAAATCGCGCTGGCCAAGGCTCCCCATTTGGAAGAAGCGGCCCACCGCCTGGCCGAATGCCGGATCCGACGAGGACATCTGGCGGGGGCGGAAAGCCTGATTGCCGACTGGCAAAGCCGGGAACTCGGCATGGATTGGGACCCAAGAACCGAGCTGTACGAAGAGATGACCGATTCACGGATGGGCGCGAGCTTCGCCAGCTACTCCAACTCCCTGCAGTACCTTGAGCTGGATTTCGGCCTGTTTGGCTCCTTCCGGCCTATTCCAGAGGTGGAGATTCGACCCTCCGTGGTGAACTCCCTGTACCAGCAGATCGGTTTCAGCAACATCGACCGACAGGGGGGCTCCGTGGAGGTGAACGCCCGGCCGGACGATTGGGTGGGGGTCAGCGGAAATCTGGGTCTCAACGGTTACACCAACGACTGGCTGAGCCCGGTCGGCGGGGTCGCCGCAGAATTCTTTCCGGTGCACTGGCTGGACCTCGGGGTGGGGGTGAACTACTTCGACCTGATCGACTTTCAGCCGCCTTTCGGGGTGGGGATTTATGACCTCGTGACCTCGATCGGCGGCGTCGGCGAAAAAATCACCAGCACCCAGGGCACGCTGCAGGGACGCCTCCGACCCTATGCAGGCTGGGAGCTCTTTGCCCGGACCAGGCTGGCCTCTTTTTCCGATGCGAACACCTTTCAGGACAACCTCGTCGAAGCCGCCTATGAGTTCCGGGGCTCCCAGCCAAGGATTCGGGCGGCTTACGACTACTACTACATGTCCGTCCTTAATCCCGCGCCGAATTATCAACCCAATAGCGGCGGGCCGATCACCGGGGCCTATTACGCGCCGGATGCCCTGAATATCAACTCCTGGAAACTGGAGGTAACAGGCCGTCCGGTGGAGTGGGTGGAAATTGGCGGGGAGGGTTTTCTTTACAACGTGATGGAGAACGGGGGGTTCGGCCAGGCCGTCTTCATCTTCACCAAGTTTGAGTTGGATGGGCCGGAAAACACCCTGCGGTTGGATGGTCGCTACTTCACCCAGAACCGGGGCTTGAACCGGGACAACACCCCAGGGGGGTCCTTCAACGCTCTGAATTTTCTTCTGACCTATGAACACCGATTCTGAGACGAACGGCCGGGCCCGGCGGTACAAAGACTCCATCCTGAGTCCGCTCCGGCGTAAAAACCGGATTCTTTACACCTCCACCATCATCGCCGGTGTCATCT
>CAZWQT010000019.1:0-23731 GCA_964635945.1 uncultured Akkermansia sp.
TGCCCCTACTCCTGATTTCGAGTCAGGTACATTAAACCGCTCTGCCACCCGTCCGATATTCAATATAGAGAGGTCGCCCGCTGGCTCAAGCTGCCCTTAGGTTGACGCCGGAGACAATACCTCCTTCTATGGAATTATGTCTTGGCCGCTGGTCGCAGCTCTTCTTTGCCCTGCAGTATCTTTAGCCCAGCTCCTCACCCTGGACGATCCACGGGAAACAGCCGCCCCGAAATTGCATGGAAAAAGCTGCTACGATTGGGCTCTTCCCAAGGATTCGATTTTCTGGAAAGCCGACAGTGATGGCAATGAGTGGCGAAAAGACTCTTATGGTACCGTTTGGAAAAAAGAGTCGGGTCAAAGCGCTTTCAAAAGGGAGTCATGGACCATTGATGGCTACGACTTCCGCCAAGCGCGGCGAGTCAGCGCTGACACCATCATGCAGTTTCAGCTGAATTTAGATGGGAGCATTAAGCCTGAGAGTGTCCGACAGATGACCCTCATCTACCCATCGGATCCCTCCCCTTCCACTTTGCCTGCCCATCTGCGCAAAGCCGAGTTTCTTGGATCAGGCGGCTCGGCCCAAATTCAAAAACAAATCCCCCAGGCGGCTATCCCGGTAAAACCCCCAAAATAATTCTTAGGGCGAATGCCCTCCCTTTAAATTCGTAGCCCCTAAATCCCGTTAGGCTCACCCGCTGTTTGACCCCAAAAGCCAGAATGGCCTATTATCAATAAATGTCGGATCCCCTAGCCCACGCAAAATTGCCCGCATCCGGAATCACGGAAGCCTTTAGCGAGGAGGCCAGGTCGGCTTTAGCCGGGTACGGTGAGTTTATCTCCGTCGAACCCCCTGAAAATCTTGTCCAGGAGGGAGGAGAGCTCAATCGGCTTTATATCCTGGCTTCCGGCGAGCTCTCTGTCCGGCGCCAAGGGCAGCATCAGGAGGCCGAACTGGCCCGCCTAAAGCCCGGTGACACTTTCGGAGAGATCTCTGTTTTTGACCCGGGACCAACATCCGCCGCCGTGCGGCCCACCCAATCGTCCATCGTCTGGGGTATTTCCTGGCCTCAGCTGGAATTTCTCATGAATAACAACCACCAACTGGGCGGCATGTTTCTCGTTGGTTTGGCGACCATTCTCAGCCGGCGGATTCGGGAAATGAATCGCAAGTACGTGGACGCGGCCCGAATCTAATTCTCGCCCCCATCCCCCTTCCAACCCAACCCACGGGATTGCCCCCAGGGTCGGTTCCCTCCACAATCTTCCCATGCAGCAAATGGAGATAAAACGGGACGGTCTGGGCACTGTAATTTCTTTCTCGGGACGTTTGGATACCGTGGCCGCACAGGATCTGCGATCCCCCCTCCGCTCAGAGGTCGACCGCCTGCCGGCCAGCCTCACCTGCAGCTTCCGGGATGTGGACTACATTGGGTCAGCCGTTCTGCGGTTAATTTTCGAGGCTGCCCGCGAACTGCAGCGACGGAATGCCCGTTTTCGGGTCACCGACTGCCCCCCGGAAATTCGCCGGGTTTTTGCCCTGACCGGAATGGACCACCTGGTCGAGGGCGGTCCGGGCCCCAATTTCACCCACGAAATCAAAGATGGTATC
Organism: uncultured Akkermansia sp.; assembly: GCA_964635945.1. Classification (GTDB taxonomy): domain Bacteria; phylum Verrucomicrobiota; class Verrucomicrobiia; order Methylacidiphilales; family Verrucolacustridaceae; genus Verrucolacustris. The sequence continues at coordinate 1,610 of CAZWQT010000019.1, forward strand.
CTGAGGATTTTTCTCAACGGGCGGATGGATGCTGTCCGGGTGGGGGAAATCCGCGAGGCGGTTCGCCACCTGGTCCAGGCTCACCGCGGGTCCGTCCGTTTTGAGGCATCCGCCGTCCCTTACGCGGCCTCGGCCTTCATCCATCTGTGTATCGACGCCTCCAAAGCCGCCCAAAGCAGCGGGGGGGATTTTGGACTCGAAAAAATCACCCCGGAAGTCGCCCAGGTCTTCCGCCTTTCCGGGTTGCAATCCTTGCTTCTCTCGTCCCAATGAAACAGAAGGAAGTTCGGATCACTGTCAAAAATCGCATCGAGGACCTCCTGCGGGTCAACGCGGTCTTTGAAAGCTTTGCCACCCAACACGAGATAGGAGGCCGGTTGCGTTATCATCTCCTCGTCTCGATTGAGGAAGTCCTGACCAACATCATCAAATACGGCTTTGATGAGGAGGGTATCCACCCTATTCACATCACCTTTCGGCGATTGGACGAACATGTGGAAATGGAATTCGAGGACCGCGGTCGGGAATTCAATCCCCTCGAGGTGGCGGAACCCGACCTGGAGACTCCGATCGAGAACCGCCAGTTGGGCGGATTGGGCATCCACCTGGTGAAAAAAATGGTCGATCTGGCGACCTACCGCCGGGAAGGCGACCGAAACATCCTTCTGTTAAGAAAGTCCCATTCCGCCGCCCCCGCAGCGTAACCTCAGTCCTATTCGCGTCTACTTGACTGCGTCGGCCTTGGAGCCGTGAATCACGAACAGCGCGGAGAAACCGCTGATATCGAAAACTTCCTTCACATGCGGCTGTAAGGCGGCCAAGGCAATGGTGCCGCCCGAGGCTTTCATTTTTTTCACCGCCAAAAGAAGGGACCGCAGGCCGGCACTGCTGATGAAGTCGAGACTCGCACAGTCGATGACCAACTTCTTCTCCCCTTGATCGATCGCCCCGACCAGGGCCTGCTCAACCGAAGGCGCGCTCGTTGCATCCACCTTTCCCTGCAGTTGCACCACGGTGGCTTTGCCTTCCTTGTTGGTATGAATTTGTACGCTCATAATTTGAGAATCCCGCAACCCTATCGCGCTGTCGAGTCACGATTTCCCTCGTGTATCGGCTTCCCTTGCCCGCGGTCGTTTCCGCCCCGAAGATGAATCATTATGTCTGCAGATCCCCTCCTGGCACATATCCGCAACGTTCCGGACTACCCCAAAAAAGGCATCCTTTTCCGTGATATCACCCCGCTCCTTGGGCATGCCCGCGGGCTAAGGGACGCCTGCTGGCGGATGGCCTCCCCCTTTGAGAGTCATCCCCCCGAACTGGTGGCCGGAATTGAGGCACGGGGTTTTATTCTGGGCGGAATCGTGGCTCACCTCCTGGGGGCCGGATTCATTCCGATCCGCAAGCCTGGCAAACTCCCATCCAAATCGGTGAAACGTGAATACGCCTTGGAATACGGTTCTGGCACCTTGGAGCTTCATCTGGATTGCGTGAAGAAAGGACAGCGCGTTCTTCTTGTGGACGATTTGGTCGCAACCGGCGGTTCTGCGGAAGCGGCCGTCCTTCTCTTGAGATCGCTCGGCGCCGTGGTGGAGGCGGGCTCGTTCCTGATTGATCTTCCCGACTTGGGAGGAAAGAAAAAGTTGGAAGCCCTCGGCATAAAGTTTCACGCTCTCCTCTCCTTTCCCGGCGAGTGATCCCGACGCGCCGCTTCGGAAGAACCGGCTTGGCCATGCCGGTTTTGACCTGTGGAGGCATGCGTTTCCAACATCGCTGGGAAGAAGACCCTCCCCACCCCGTCCCCCGGGACAATCAGGCAAATCTGGAGCGGATCGTGGCCCGCGCCATGGAACTCGGAATTCGGCATTTTGAGACCGCCCGGGGTTATGGAACCTCTGAAGCGCAAATCGGTCAAATCCTGCAAAAGATGCCCAGAGGGGATTTCATTCTCCAAACCAAGGTGGCTCCCGCGGCTGATCCTGATGAGTTTGAAAAAGCTTTCCGGGTGTCTCTCTCCCGGTTGGGCCTCCCCTGGGTGGATCTGCTTTCCCTGCACGGCGTGAACGACCGCGAGACAATGGACTGGTCCCTCCGCCCAGGCGGGTGCCTCGCAAGGGCCCGTCACTGGCAAAAAGAGGGTCTTTGTCGGCATGTCGGTTTCTCAACCCACGGTCCGCCCGACCTCGTGGAAGAACTCGTTTTGGGAAATCGTTTCGATTACGTAAACCTACACTGGTATTACATCTACCAGGAAAACACTCCGGCGTTATTGGCGGCTGAACGGAACGACATGGGAGTCTTTATCATCAGCCCGAACGACAAGGGCGGCATGCTTTACCAGCCTCCCGACCGTTTGAAAAATCTCACATCCCCGCTTTCGCCAATGTCCTTCAACACCCTTTTTTGCCTGCAACGGCCGGAAATTCACACTCTCTCGATCGGAGCAGCCCGGCCAACCGACTTTGAAGAGCACATCCACGCCATTCAAACATCAGGGGATGGCAACCAGCTTCTACCCGGAATCAAGGCCCGCCTGCAAAAGGGGTGGGAGGAGGCCCTTCCCGAGCCTTGGAGAAAAACTTGGAACCAAGATCTGCCTCATTGGTCGAAAACCCCTGGGCAGGCCAACCTTCGCGAAATCCTGCGCCTCCACAATCTGGCCCTGGCCTACGACTTGGTGGAATACGGCAAGATGCGCTACAACTTACTCGGTCAGGGCGGGCATTGGTTTCCGGGACAATCCCTCGGAACCCTGACCCCTGACGACCTCCGCCCCTGTTTGCAAAACTGTCCTGATCCCGAAGAAACCCTGCGGCGTCTCTTTGCCGCCAAAAAGCTCTTTGACGGGGAAAAAGTGCGGCGACTCTCGAAGGGCTAGAAACAGAGGAGGTGCAAGGTGGCCTACCCCAACCGTGAACGCCCCCCCCTACCTCAGCCCGGCCGGCAAAAGAATCAGAAAGGTCTGCGCCACAAGTAAACTGGTTATGTAGAAAAAGGCGGCCTCTTCCCACGGCATCACCCCACGGATTTTCCATCCGGTGATCTGATCCTCGTCGAAGAACCAGATCCCCTTGCCGATCGCGATCCAATCCGCCACGCAGAGATAGGTGCCGATGAGCAGGGTCGGAACCAAGACCTGGAGCCAATAGGCCGCCAGCAGCGGTCCCCCCACGATCCACTGGATCCCAACGACTGGAAGGAACCAGTAGAATAGGTGCCAGGCGTAATGAATCCGGGGCTCCCGGTTTGGCCAATTTTTCAGGGCGATCCCTAGGGCCGCCCAAAAAATGAGCAGAACGGAAATATGGCGTAGCACCGCTGGATCTCCAATCCAGCGGGCCGGAGGTGCGCCACTGGGAGGCTCCACCAGCCGCAGAAAGGCCCAACTCAACCACATCACCTCAAGACTCTGGATAATGAAAAAGGCGTACTCCTCGATCGGTAATTTTCCCACACGAAACCAGACCCGCTCCCGGGGGAAATCCCAGATTCCCTTGGCGACCGCATAGTTATCCCATGGGGAAGTGAAAGTCATAACGATTCCAAGGATCCCCAGCATGACCAAAACCATTTCCTGCGGCCAGATGCCGCGCCCAGAAAGGAAAAAGAGCACCCCTAAAGCCGGGAGGTTGAAGGCGAGATGGAAGCCAAGGTACGTCATGGTTCCTTATGGGTTTCGAGCTTTCGGTGCCAGTCGGCAAGCCCGATGTTTTCCCGCCGTCGCCCCTCCCCTAGGGTGGAAGTCGCATGGAAATTCTCCTGATTGCGGGACCGGCCGCGGTCACCTTGGATCGCGCCCGGATGTTGACCAACCATTCCACCGGCAAAACCGGGGTCATTTTGGCAGAAACGCTGCGGCGCCACCGTTTTCACGTGACCCTATGGTACGGAACCGGCGCGACCCATCCCCTTCCGACCGGCCTGCACTCCTCGGAGCGGTTCCACACGATTCACGACCTGGAAAGGCTCCTCCAGAAGACGGCTTTAAAAACCTTTGGAGGGATTCTCTTGCCAGCCGCCTTGCCTGATTATGATCTGGCCGCCGCCTGCGATTTAAGCGGCAACAAATTATCCCGCGACAAGTGGCCGGGGCATCTGGAGGGGGTCCGTCTGGAACTTAAACCCGCTCCCCGCGTGCTGAACAAAATCCGGAGTCTTGCCCCGAAGGCGAAAATCATCGGATGGAAATGGGAGGCGGAGGGAGGCCCGGGAGAACTCCAGGCCTCCGCCCGACAGCAGATCGAGGAATGCCGCACAGATGCCTGCGTATTGAACGGCCCTGCCTATGGCGAGGGTTATCTGTTTATGCCGAAGGAAGGGAGCCCGGCTCGCTGTGCTGATCCGGTGGATTTGGGCCACGCCCTCGCAGGGTTTCTGGGTCCGGCTTAAAGAACGTAGAGAATGCCGTACAGAAAGATCCAAACCACATCGACGAAATGCCAGTAGTAGCCGGTTAGCTCCTCGCAGGTATGCGACCCTGTCGGGGTTTGACCCGAGAAAATCTGCATCTGCCGGATGATTGCACGCCAGAGCACATACAGAATGGTCACCCATCCGATGAACACGTGGGCGCCGTGAAAGCCGGTCATGGTGAAAAAACAGGACCCATAGGTGCCGTAGGTATTAAACCACATGCCCTCATGCTTCAAATGGAGCCATTCCCAAGCCTGCACCCCAAGGAAGATGGCGCCGAAAACCGCGGTCAGTGCGTATCCCAAAATCCCACTCTTCCCTTTCCGCATGCAGGCTTCACCCCAATGGTAGGTAAGACTACTGGAGAGAAGAATGATGGTATTGACGATCATCACCCAATTCAAAAAAGTGGGCGGCATTTGAATTCCAATATCAGGCGCTCCGGGAGGCGGCCAGTTGCCCGGGCCCTGCGCCAGCCGGAGAACAATATAACCCCCGATCAGGCCGGCAAAGAGCATCGCCTCAGAGGCCAGAAACACCAGCATGCCAAATTTTGGCAAGCTGAAGCGGGGCGCACCGGAAGCGGCGGGGGGATGACCGGCGGTCATGGCAACAGAACTCATCTTGGTGGATTTAGGGTTGGATCGGCTCTTTGACGATAATGAAATAAAGCCAGAAGGCGGTCATGGCCAGCGACGCCAGGATCATGAGAAACAAAAGGCGCAGATTGGCTTTGCGGATTTCGCGGTCTTTTTTCATCGGCGGTCCGCCACTAATAGAATAAGCAAAAACGGGAGGTAGGCCACCGAGGCCAAAAAGAGGGTCCTAGCGGTTTCCAGGGTGGGGCGCAGGGCGAAACGGGCGGCGGCGGCGGCATAGCCCATGCTGAGCCCCACCGCGCCCGCTAGGTACCAAAGACCTGCTGCCCCGAGATAGAACGGCCAAATCGCCACGACCAGCAGCGCCAAACAATACAACGTCGAGACAAAACCCGTCACCCGGCCCTTTTCATCCGAACAGGGGAGCATGCGAAAACCAGCGCGACGATAATCCTCCCGATAGCGCCAGGCGATGGCCAGAAAATGAGGTATCTGCCACAGGAACAGGATGGAAAAAAGCGCCCACCCCTCCGCACCGATCCTTCCCCTCCCCGCCACGAAACCAAGCAGAGGCGGGATCGCACCCGGGACGGCACCTACCAGTGTGTTCAACACCGTCATCCTCTTCAACGGGGTATACAGAAAGAGGTAAAGGGCCAGCGTGGCGGCCGCCAAAAAAGCCGCCGGGGCGTGTACTCCGAGATACAGGATCGCCAGGCCCAGGGCGGCCATCACGGCTCCCCCCAACAGAGCTTCGTCCGGGCTGACGCGGCCCGTGGGAAGCGGACGCTGGGCGGTTCTCAGCATCTTGGCGTCCAGATCCCGCTCCAGCCACTCGTTGAGGACAGCAGCGGCAGCCGCCACGAGGAGCGTGCCCAGTAAGGTGAAGACCGTCCGCCAAGGATCAAGCCTGCCCGCCGCTCCGCCATAGAGGCCAACCAGGGTTGTCAAAAGCACCAGGGAGGTCAGGCGTAGCTTGCAAAGCTCCGACCAGTCCTGCAGCCAAGACTTCCACCCCGCGGAGGAACGGGGATGGATCGAGAGGGCGCTTTCCAGAGAACTCATCGAAGGGAGGAAATCTGGGGAACGCCCATGACGGTCTCCCCGGGCCGATAAGGCTGCACCGAGCGCCAGCAGGCCAATCCCAGCAACCAGCCCGTCAAAGTCAGCCCAGCGCCCACCAGCACGTGAAGGGTGGCGATTTCCGGGAGACGACCGCTCCAGATGGTGAGAATTCCCAGAAAGACCTGGGTTCCGGCCAGAGCAGACCAGAGGGTGACTCCACGCCGCCACCATAGGGGCGTGGAGGAAGGCCCCACGCTCCAGACCGCACCAGCAAAAATACCCACGGCCGCCAGAATCCCAAGAGTGCGGTGAAGAATCTGCCAGCAGATGAGGGAGGTGGTGGTGGCCGGCCACTGGAGCTCTGTCGCGCGATACTCGTTGATGCCCTCCAAAACGTCCGGCCGCCAAAAAGACGGCAGCCACTCGCCATAGATTTTTGGAAAGTCGGGGATGGAAAGAAATCCAGGCCCCTCATGCCGCATGAAGGCGCCCAGGATTGTCTGCAGGAACACCACGCCCGTCACCGCCCACACCATCCGCATCCGCGCTTTGGAGAGGTCGTCGGACCGTACAGGATTCGCCCAAAAACGGGAAAGCACCAACGCCAGGCTACCAGCCACCGCGAGATACACTTGGGCCAAGCACCCGTGCAGTAGCCCTAAAATCCACTCCACTTGCAGAACCCGCTGTCCTCCGATGACACCCTGCAACACGACAAGAAACGCGGCCAGCAGGGAGAGGCCCCTCGCCCAGCGATTGCGGGTTGTGCCCCAAACCCAGGCCATCACCCCAAGGGTGATCAGCCCCACGCCCGCAGCGACCAGGCGGTGCGAATGCTCGAGAAAAACAAGCGCGCAGGTGGTCATGCTGGCCCAAGGGTAAGTAAACATGTTGTGGCCAAAGGTGCCGGGCCAGTCGGGCACGGCCATGCCGGCGACCTTGGTCGTCACCTGCCCTCCTAGCGTAATCAGGAACAGGATCGAGCCGACGAGAAAACAGGCCGCCCGGTAGATCGGGGTCGGCCGCGTGGCCGACCTCATCCCACCGGAACCGGCCGCAACTTGGCCGGGGAGTCCGAGGGATGGTCCGGCGCTGGCGGTTCAGTCTGCATGATGAAGTCCTTCGGGTGGCCGGGGACGCTGTAATCGTAAGCCCCGCGATAAACGGTAGGTGTGACCGCGAAGTTGCCGTGTCCGGGAGGCGAGCCGACCGTCCACTCCAGCGTGGTGGCCTCCCAGGGATTTTGGCCGGCGGGTTGACCACGCCTGAGGCTGCGGAAAAAGTTATAAAGAAAGATGATCTGCGAGAATCCGAGGGCGATCGCCGAAATGGTGATAAACTGATTGATGGGCTGCAGGGCCCGCAGGTGCTCGTACACCGTGGGATCGGCAATACGCCGCATCATTCCCCCGAGACCGACGTTATGCATCGGGAAGAAGCAAAGGTTGAAGAAAATAAAGGTCAGGGCGAAATGAATCTTTCCGAGAGTCTCGTCCATGAGACGACCGAACATTTTCGGATACCAGAAATAGATGGCGGCAAACATGGCAAAAATGCTCCCGCCGAAGAGAACGTAGTGGAAATGGGCCACGATAAAGTACGTGTGGTGAACGAAAATGTTCACCGGGGTCGAAGCCATGAAGATTCCTGAAAAACCGCCGATCACGAACATGGAGACAAAAGCCAAGGCATTGAGCATAGCGGTATTAAAGCGGATCGCTCCTCCCCAGATCGTTCCGAGCCAGTTAAAGGTTTTGATAGCCGAGGGAACGGCAATGACCATGGTGGACACGCCGAAAGCCGCCGAGAGCACTAGATTCATTCCAGAAACGAACATGTGGTGGCCCCAGACAATGAAGCCGAGGAGGCCGATCGCGATCATCGCGTAGACCATCGCCCGGTAACCGAAAACAGGCTTGCGGCTGTTCACACTCAAAATATCACTCACCATTCCCATTGCGGGAAGGATCAGAATGTACACCTCCGGGTGACCAAAGAACCAGAAAAGGTGCTGCCAGAGCAGCGGTTGCCCACCCTTGGCGGGATTGAAGAAGTTTGTGCCGAAATTCAAATCCAGAATCAGCATCGCACCGGCGGCCGAAAGCACCGGGATGGCCAGGAGAAGAAGAAAAGCCGTGATGAATAGAGCCCATACCGCCAGGGGCATACGAAAAAAGCCCATCCCCGGAGCCCGCATGTTCACAATCGTCGTGATATAATTGAAGGCCCCCATAATGGAGGCTAAACCGTTAATGAAGATCCCCGCCGCCCACAGGGTCTGACCGATCTTCGTGCCGTTATAGGCCGCCACGGAACTTAGGGGGGCGTAGGAAGTCCACCCGCTCGCCGCCGCTCCTCCCGCCACAAAAAAGCCCGCCAGCATGATGAGTCCAGAAGCAAGCCAGACCCAAAAGGACAACTCATTGACCAAGGGAAAGGCCATGTCCCCGCAGCCAATTTTTAGCGGAATCAAATAGTTGCCGAACGCACCGACCAAGACAGGCATCACCACCAAAAAGACCATGACGGTCGCATGCATGGTGAAGAGCGCGTTGTAAAACTGGGGATTGATGAAGGCCAGCGAAAGCGGATTGCCAACGTTACCGTCCGGCATCACCTGGGTGGAAGGAAAGGCCAGCTGCCATCGCAGAAGGAGGGCCATAGCCCCGCCGACAAAAAGGAATGCCAGGGAACCAAACAGGTACTGAAGTCCGATGATTTTATGATCGAGCGACCAAAGATATTTTTGCCAGCCGGTGGCTTCATGATGCTCGTGGTGTCCGTGCCCTGCGGCGAGAGGAATGGTAGCTGTACTCATGGTGATAGGTTCTCCTGCTAGCGGTTGGCGACCGAAAGATTTTGGGGGGCGGAAGGGGTTGAGGCGGTGGTGGCGGTGGCGGGAGCCTTGCCTTTGGCCCACGTCTCGTATTCCTCTTGGGTGACCACGCCGAGCTTGCCAAACATTTTGTAGTGGCCCTGCCCGCACAGCTGGTTGCAGGCGAGCTGGAAATGACCCGTCGCATCGGTCTTAAACCAGACAAAGTCGTACACCCGACCTGGAACCATATCCTGATACAGCCGGAACTCCGGCACGTAAAAAGAGTGGATCACGTCCTTTGAGCTGAGATGAAGACGAACCGCTTTGCCAACCGGCACGACTATGTCGTTGTAGGTCGTGAAGTCGTCCCGGCCATCCGGATCGGCGGGGTCGATGCCGAAGGGGTTCTCCTTGGAGATTTTATGGGAATCCATCTTGGCCAGCTTGCCGTCTGGCCCTGGGTAGCGGAGGTTCCAACCGAACTGCTCGCCCACCACCGCCACTTGCAGCGCGTCCGCCGGCGGCGTTTCCATTCTCATTTTAGTCCACATCTCGTTTCCATAGATCGCCAGGGCAAGGAAGATGAAGACCGGGATCGTGGTCCAGACAACCTCGAGGGTGTTATTGCCATGACTATGAATGGCACCAACCCCGGCCCGGCCCCGGTATTTGACGATAAAGTAGATCATCGTGCCGAAGACCAGCACGGCAGTGACGCCGGTCAACCAGAGGATCACGTAAAAGATGAAATCGATTTCGTGCCCGAAGTTAGAAACATTGCGGGGCAACCACCACACGCTGCTCTCACGGATCTCCGCATGCGCCGGAGCCCCTCCTGCAAAAACCCAAGAAAAAATTGCCAAGATCCAGAGGCGGCAACGAATGAGCATCCCCAGAGTCTCCTTTGATTTTGACAGATTTCAACCCTGCCGACAGGCCGGAGACCGTTTATCCGCGCGATCGCCCCACCGCAGGTCCACTTTCCGAGGAGAAAAGGCCAATGTTATCGAACCTAATAGACAGGTTGTTACCCTTAATACTTCTAATGCCTTCTTGATGAAAAGAATCGGAATCTCCAGTTTGGAAGTTCGCACCCTTTGAAGCCATTTCCCCAACCCTCCAGCCGCTGACTTAACTCCCCCATGGCCAACATCTTCCCACGCTGGACCAATTGGTTGCCCATCAAGATTTTGGTCTGTGTTGCCGTGGTGGCAGCCAGCATCGTGTCGGGGATGGCCTATTACTTCACCCCGAAATATACGCGCGTTGGCTATCAGCCCACCCAGCCGGTGGAATTTGACCACTCCCTGCACGTCAATCAGCTCGGGATGGACTGCCGCTACTGCCATACCCATGTGGAAAAATCCTCGCACTCCAACGTTCCCGCCACCCAGACCTGCATGAACTGCCATACCCAGATCAAAGCCCAAAGCCCAAAACTGGAGCCAGTTCGACAGTCATGGAAAAATGGTCAACCCGTCCCTTGGGTCCGCATTCACAAAGCTCCGGATTATGTTTACTTCAATCACGCCGTGCACGTGAACCGCGGAATCAGCTGCGTGGCCTGCCACGGTCATGTGAATCGCATGCAAGTCGTCTGGCATGACAAGCCGCACAGCATGGGGTGGTGCCTGGAGTGTCACCGCGCCCCGGAAAACCATCTTCGTCCGCTGGACCAGGTGACAAACATGGATTGGGAGCCCCCCGCGGGGACCTCGCAACGGGAGTTGGGGGAAAAATTTGTTCGCGACTGGAACGTCAACCCTCCTGTCAGTTGCAGCGGGTGCCACCGATGAGACGTATTTTCCAACATCCCCCTGCCCCCGCAAACGGCCGTACCTACTGGCGCAGTCTCGGCGAGTACAGCAAGACCGCGGACTTTGAGGAGTGGTTACATCGGGAGTTTCCGGCTGGCGCGGCCGAATGGGATCAAGATCCACTCTCCCGCCGCAGTTTTCTCCGCCTGATGGGGGCCTCCTTGGCCTTGGCTGGACTTGGCCTAAGCGGTTGCCGGCGTCCCGAGGCCCACCTGGTCCCCTTCACCCAGTCCCCGGAGTGGGTGGTGCCGGGGAAAACCATGGCTTTCGCCACGGCCCAACCGCGCCGCCGGGGCGCCATCCCACTCCTTGCCACCACCTTTGACGGGCGCCCCATCAAGATGGAGGGGAATCCGCTTCATCCGGCGAGCCAAGGAAACAGCGACAACCACTCCCAAGCATCGATTCTTGATCTTTACGACCCGGCACGCCGCCGCCACCTGACCCTAAAAGGCAAGAAAGCCACCCCGGAGCAGTTGGACGCTGAATTGCAGCGGATTCGAGCCGAGTCCTCTGCCTCGGGGGGAGCCACGCTGGGAATTCTGGCAGATGAATGCGTTTCCCCGTCCCGGGAGCGCTTGCGCGCGGAAATTCTCCGCCAATACCCTCAGGCGACCTGGGCTGTTTACGAACCTCTTTCTCCGGGTTATGACGCCGAGGCTTCCACGGCCGCCTTTGGCCCCGGCACCCAGTTCCGGGCCGACCTTTCCAAAGCCTCCACCATCCTGGCGGTCGACTGTGATTTCCTGGGCAGCGACGACGGAGACCTTACCGACACCAGAAATTTTGCGGCCGGTCGCCGGATCCGGAAACCCGGCGACAAGATGAGCCGCCTCTATGTAGCCGAGCCCCGTTTTAGCATCACCGGCTCCATGGCGGACCACCGCCTCAGGCTCCGCGCCAGCGAAGCCGGCTCGTTTCTCCTGGAACTGGGTCGGCAAATCCGCGGAATTCGCGCCACCCCGGAATTAAATGCGGCCCTGACGGCCGCCCCTGACCTCTCTTTGCCGAAAGGCGTGGATTCCGCCTGGATTCGTGGATGCGCAGCCGATCTTGTGGCGAATGCCGGTACCGCCGTCCTGCTGGTCGGGCGCCGACAGCCAGCCGCCGTGCAGGCTCTCGGCCTCGCGATCAATTCGGCCCTTGGGGCTATCGGCACCACCCTCCTTGTTCAGCCGGCTTTTTCTTCTCCGGCCGCCTCGATTCGGGATCTCACCGCCCGACTCCAAGCCGGGGCGATTAAGTCCCTTCTGATTCTCGGGGGCGACCCTGTCTATAACGCTCCTGCAGATTTGGATTGGCACAATCTTTTGGCTTCAGTTCCGTCTTCCCTCCACTTGGCAGCTTTGCCCAACGCAACCTCCGTCAAGACAACTTGGTTTGTCCCCGGCACCCATTATCTCGAGGCCTGGGGCGATGCCCTGGCCACCGACGGCAGTTACTTGTCCATTCAGCCGACCATCCAGCCCTTGTGGGCCGGAGAAAGTCAGCTGGAATTCCTTTGTCGGCTTGCGGGCAAGGCAAAACCCATTGGGCCAGCCTTGATCAAGGAAACCTTCGCCGCGCGCATCAATCAGAACGGACTTAGCCTGGACTCTGCGTGGGCTAATTTCATCCGGGAAGGGTTTTTGCCCGCCAGCAATGCCGGCGGGGCGAAAGCCGTAAATGCAAATACCCTGGCCGCCCTCGCCGCCAAGATCACCGAAGCCCCGGAAGCTTCCGCAACCTCCCTGGATGCCACCTTCGTCCCCTCGCCCGCGGTGGATGATGGCCGCTATCTCAATAACGGCTGGATGCAGGAGTGGCCGGATCCGATGACCAAGCTCACCTGGGAGAACGCGATTCTCATCTCCAAGAAGACCGCCGAGGGGCTCGGTCTTCGGAATGAAATTGTGAAAGGCATTCTCGTCGCCGATGTGGTGCGCGCCACTTTGGCCGGCCAAACGGTGGAAGCTCCGGTGCTGATCGCACCCGGACATGTGGACTTCGCAGTCAGTCTTCCCTTGGGCTACGGGCAGGAGGATTTGGGCCCGGTGGCGAAAGGGTCCGGCTTTAATGCTTACCGCTTACGCCGCTCGGATGCCGACTATCTCGCTCCCGGACTAAAAATCGAAAAAACCGGACGGAGCCACCAGCTTGCCATCACCCAGGAGCATCAGGTGATGGAGGGGCGCGATCTCGTGCGGGAGGCAACCGTAACGGAGTTCAACAAAGATCCGGGCTGGCCCAAGAAAGTCGGCATGGATAGCCACATTCCGCCCAACCAGAGCTTTTACGCGTCCCCTCCGCTCACCGGTGAACATCAGTGGGCCATGGTGGTGGATTTATCAACCTGCACCGGTTGCAATGCCTGCGTCACTGCCTGCACTGCGGAAAACAACATTCCGATTGTCGGCAAGGACCAGGTGATGAAGGGGCGCGAAATGCACTGGATCCGCGTGGACCGCTACTTCACCGGAGAACCTGAGGAGCCGGAGGCCGTGGCCCAACCGGTCGCCTGCATGCAGTGCGAGAATGCCCCCTGTGAAACGGTCTGCCCGGTCAACGCCACCGTCCACAACGAGGAAGGCCTGAATGTCATGGCCTACAACCGCTGCATCGGCACGCGATACTGTGCGAACAACTGCCCGTACAAGGTTCGCCGCTTCAACTTCTTCGACTACAACCAGCGTGCTCTCGATCAACTCTATCTCGGCCCGATCGCCCCGAAAGGCACGGAGGAGACGATCAAGCTCCAGAAAAACCCGAATGTCACCGTCCGGATGCGCGGCGTCATGGAAAAATGCACTTTCTGCGTCCAACGCATCGAGGAGGCCAAGATCTCGGCCCGGGTGAAGGCTCGGGACTCCAAGGATATTCGGATTCCTTCCGGCTCTCTTCAGACCGCCTGTCAGCAGGCCTGCCCGGCGGACGCGATCGTCTTTGGCGACCTCAAAAATGAAAGGGATGAAGTGGGCCAGCTCCGCAACCTGCCCCAAAATTATTCACTCTTGGAATACCTGAATGTGCGCCCTCGCCTCACCTACCTTGGCCGGGTCCGCAACCCGAATCCCGCCATGCCCGGTGCCCGGGCCAGCTACATCCCCTCCCACGGGCATGAGGAGTCCCATGGCGATAAGAACGGGACCGCCCAATCGGGGGGAGGTCACTAATGCGCGCCGATAACCCCGCCTCCCAGGCCGCTTTTTCCAAGGCTTCCGAGTATTTGGACCGGAAACCGCTTGTCGGAAGCCGCCGGTCCCTTTCCTGGATTACCGACCACGTCTGCCGGATTGTGGAACAGCCCGCCCCGCTTTGGTGGTGGATTGCCACCATCGCCTGCGGCGCTGTCGCGGCCCTCACCCCGGCCATGCTGACTTACCTGGTGGCCACGGGGGTTGGGGTATGGGGTCTGAATGCTCCGGTGGCTTGGGCCTGGGATATCACCAACTTCGTGTTTTGGATCGGGATCGGCCATGCCGGCACCCTGATCTCCGCCATTCTCTTTCTCACCCGGCAGAAGTGGCGCACCTCCATCAATCGCTCCGCCGAAGCCATGACGATCTTTGCCGTGATCTGCGCGGGAATTTTTCCCGCCTTCCACGTCGGCCGGATCTGGTTTGCCTGGTGGCTCTTCCCCATCCCCAACGCCAATGCCATTTGGCAAAATTTCCGCAGCCCCCTTCTGTGGGATGTGTTTGCAGTTTCCACCTACTTCACCGTCTCCCTGATTTTTTGGTATTTGGGACTGATTCCCGATCTCGCCTCCCTCCGCGACCGTGCCACCACCCGGCTTCGCCAGATGGCCTATGGCCTGCTGGCGATGGGTTGGCGGGGTTCCAACCGCCAGTGGACTCATTATGAAAAGGCCTACCTGATCCTTGCCGGCATCTCGACACCGCTGGTGCTGTCGGTGCACAGCGTTGTGTCCTTTGACTTTGCCACTTCCATCGTGCCGGGTTGGCACACCACGATTTTCCCCCCGTACTTTGTGGCCGGCGCCATCTTCGGAGGCTTTGCCATGGTCCTCACCCTCTTGATCCCCTTTCGCGAACTCTACGGACTCCATGACCTCGTCACCGACAAGCATATCGACAACATGTGCAAGATCACCCTGCTGACCGGATCGCTGGTCGGATACGCCTACGCCATGGAGTTTTTCATCGCCTGGTATAGCGGCAACCCCTTCGAAATGTACGCCTTCATCAATCGTGCGACTGGTCCGTACTGGTGGGCTTACTGGTCCATGATCACTTGCAACGTGGTGGCACCCCAGCTCTTTTGGTTTAAGTACTGCCGGCAAAACCCCTGGGTGGTTCTCGCTATCGTGATGTTCCCCAACACCGGGATGTGGTTTGAGAGATTCGTCATCATTGTCACCTCCATCCACCGGGACTTTCTGCCTTCCTCCTGGGGTTACTTCTCACCGACCTGGGTCGATATTACCTTGTTTATTGGAACCATCGGTCTGTTTCTTTTCCTGTTCCTCCTTTTTGTCCGGTTCTTACCCATGATCACCATGTTTGAGGTGAAAAACGTCACCCCGGAGGCTGATCCCCATCACCACGGGGAGGGTGATTCAGCGGGCCACGCCGCCCACCCGGCCCACGCCAAGGCCCACGCATGAGTCAGAACGAATCATCTCTCCATGGCCTGGGCGCAGAATTTCCTTCAGCCTCGGCCCTTTTGCATGCCGCTGAAAAGGTGCGGGATGCCGGCTTTCGCAAGTGGGATGTTTACTCCCCCTTCCCGATCCACGGAATGGATGCGGCGATGGGGTTTCAGCGTTCGCGAGTCTCGCTGTTTTCCCTCCTCGGGGGAATGACCGGCCTGTCCGCCGCGTTCACCCTCATTTACTACACCTCGGCGTTGAACTACCCCCTGATTGTCCAAGGAAAGCCGTACTTTGCCCTCGAGCCGTCCTTGCCGGTGTTTTTCGAGTTAACCATCCTGCTCACCGCCTTCGGCACCATTATCGGCCTTCTCCTATTGACCCTGATGCCCCGGTGGCATCATCCCGTGTTCAACTGGGACCGCTTCAAGCGAGTTAGCGATGACGGCTTCTTTGTCGTCTTGGAGGCTGCCGATCCCCGCTTTGAAAAAGGAGCTTCCCGCCGCTTTCTGGAAGAGCTGGGCGGAAGTCACATCACGGAGATTTATCAGGATCCCGAACCATCCCCCCACCCGGCCCGGCCCGAGCCGGCAGGACACGCATGAAGGGCTTCATCCGCACATTTTTGGCGATCTTTGGCGCCGCAGGCTTGGCAATTGTGGCCATTGCCGGATTTCGCGGGGACTTTACCCAGCGACCCCCGATTGAGATTTTTCCCGACATGGATCGCCAGCCCAAATATAAGTCGCAAACCCCTTCCCCGCTTTTCCCTGAGGGCCGAGTGGACCGGGTCCCTCCTTACGGCACGGTCCCATTTCACGTGCCCACCGACCAGCCGTACCTAATCACCGGAAAAATGGGCACCATGTGGGGTACAGGCATTCCGGTCACCGTGGATAAAAAGCTGCTCGCCCGGGGCAAGGAGCGGTATGAAATCAACTGTCAGGTTTGCCACGGGGTTCTCGGTGGAGGAAACGGCATCACCACTCAGTACGGCCTCGTGGGGGTGGCCAGCATTCATTTGGATAAATACCGGGACATGGCCGATGGTGAGATTTTTAACACCATTACCCATGGCAAAGGCCAGATGGGGCCTTACCACCATATCAACGTGGAAGACCGCTGGGCCATCATCGCCTACTTGCGCGCTCTGCAATTTTCCCAAAACGCCCCAGCCGATCTTCTGCCGCCGGATTTCGCGAAAGCTGGCAACCCATGAGCGCCTCCCACGGACCCCTCCCGCCTGCCGAAAAGCTCCGCCTGGAGAAGTTGGGCATCCTTCCCGTCCTTTTCCCTGTTTTGGGAATCGTGGGCCTGGCTTCCGCTTTCACTTGGGGTCTCGTCTCCAACCACGCCCAACTGGCTTTCTCCTACCTTTTTGCTTTTACCGTTGGCTTCACCATTTGCTCCGGTGCCTTATTCTGGACCTTGCTCCACCATGCCCTCGACGCTGACTGGTCGGTGTTGGTTCGTCGCATCCTTGAAACCGTCGCTTCCTGCTTCCCCGTGATCCTCCTTTTGGCTCTGCCCATTCTCTTGTTGTTTCCGAAGGAGCTTTGGCACTGGATGACCGCGGACGTGGCCCACGACCCTCTTTTGGGCTGGAAACGCCCTTTTTTAAACGAGCCCTTTTTCTATCTCCGGTGTGCTTTTTACCTGCTCTTCTTTTGTGCAGCCGCCCTTCTCTACCGGCGCTGGTCCATGCAACAGGATGAGGATGGCGATCCGCGCCTCACCCTCCGTTCCCGGCACACCGCCTACGGCTTTATTCCTCTCTTTGTCCTTTGCTTCACGTTTGCGGGTTTCGACTGGCTGATGGCACTCGACCACCACTGGTATTCGACCATGTGGGGTGTGTACCTCTTTGCGGGAGCCGCCCAATCCTCCATGGCCCTGCTGATTCTAATCACCAACGGCCTGTCTCGGACCGGGCATCTGCGCGGTCTCTTTACCGCAGAACATAACCACCTCATGGGAATGCTCCTTTTCGCCTTCACTGTCTTCTGGGGATACATCTCCTTCAGCCAATACTTTCTCCAGTGGTACGCCAACATTCCCGAGGAAACTTGGTTCTTCGTCTACCGCAACACCGGCACGTGGTTCTATTTCTCCATCTTTCTCGTGATCGGCCACTTTTTTGTCCCTTTTATCCTTCTCTTGACCCAGCCCGCCAAACGTACCCCTTGGAGGATCTGCACCGCTTCGGCTTGGGTTCTGCTGATGCACTGCGTGGACCTTTACTGGATTATCATGCCGAATCTGCAGCTCCAGGAGGCCCGCCACGCCGGACTAAAGGCGGCCACCACCGGCTTTCACCCCCATCCGATTGATTTTCTTGCCCTGATCGGCGTTGTGGGAATTTTGGGGCACGCCTTTTTGTGGCTTTTTTCCCGCGGATCCATCTTCCCAGCCCGGGATCCCCGGCTCCGTGAGAGTCTTGGAGTCACCAACTGGTCATGAGCGACAACCCCCATTCACTTTCGGAGCGTCGCCATCCGTACCTTCCAGGTTTATGGCTGGCCGCCGGGTTCTTGGGGCTCGCCAGCCTCGCCCTTTTGCTCCGACCTGCCGGGGTGACGCCCGACACAATTACGGAGAAGGCCGCCATGGAGAGATGGGACCGATTACAGAAACTCAAGGCCGAACAGGGCAAGGAGGCAGTTTCCTATGGGTGGATCGACCAGGAAAAACGAATTGCCCGGATTCCAGTCGAGAAAGCGATGGAGCTGATCCTCCCCAAGTTGCGCGCCCAGGACCCAAAGCCGGCCTATCCCATTACGACGATCGCCCCCTCCGCGATCACCGCAGCGGCATTTCCCCTGTATCCAGAGGTACCCGTGGATGCGGGCGCTCTGGCCGCGGCACAGGCCGCCGATGGGGGCACTGTTCCCCCTCCGATGGCTCCTAAACCTTCCAAAGTCCCCGCGACCGCCTCAACCAATCAGGTGAAGAAATGAGCCGTAACACCATCCCGCAAGGCTCTACTGCCGCCTTGGTCCTGATTGTGGCCTCGCTCGTCTGGTCTCTCCTAGGCGTCGGCTTGCAACTCCTCGCCAACGCCCAACTGTTGATTCCGCTCCTGGACCGTCTGATCGCCGCCCCTTGGTTCGGTTACGGCCGACTGGTGGCCACCTCCCAGTTTCTTCTCTCCTTCGGGTGGTTGGGTTCGGGTCTTTTAGGAGTTTTGATGATTCTGACCCCGAGATTCTCCGGCATCGCCTTCCGTTACGGCCGCCTCCTTTTCGGGGGTGCGCTACTCTGGCAGTTGGCGGTTCTCGGCGGCTTCACCCAGATCATGCTGGAAGGCCCCTCGGGCTTGCTTGGCCTTCCTCAGGCCCGGTTTGTCTCCATCCTGCTGATGGTTTCCTTCCTGATTCTCGGCACCGGTCTAACCCGGGGTCTTGGCCGATCCTGGAAAAGCGGACCTTTAGTCCCACGTCTTTATTTGCTTCTTGGGCTCCTTGCTTTCCCTCTGGCGTTAGGAAGTGCGGAAATTCTTCTGCGTGGATCCTCCGCACCAGGCTCGGTTCAGATCCTGGTGCAACTCTTGTGGCATTCCTTTGCCCAGCATCTTTGGCTCGCTCCGCTGGGCCTGGTTTTAATCTTTCAACTTCTGCCCGCCCTGACCGGACGAGCCGTCAGCAGTCTGAATCTCAGCCTTTTGGCCTGGGTCGCCACCTGCCTGCTCGGCGGTTGGCTGGGCACCGTCCGTGCTAGTGACGGCCCGATTCCTTCGTGGATCCAGAGCGCCGGCGTGGTGAGCGCCATCCTCATGGGTGTAGTGGCCCTCGCAAATGGCCTGCTGGTACACAACCTGAGTGAGGGTCGCTGGGAAGAAATCCGCCGGAATGTGGCTTTGCGTTTTATCGCTGTTGGAGCCTGGTCCTACGCCTCTGCCTACCTATTTCTGGCTTTTCTATCGCTACCCTGGATCCGTCCCGTCATGGCATTTACGGTTGCTTGGTCCGCCTTTTTTGAGGTTTTCCACTTCCTATTTCTGGGTTCGGTGTTGGCCGGAGCCATTTACGCCCTCCTGCCGGTCACACGGGAAATGGGCTGGCCGAACAGTTCCGGCCTGACCTGGCATTTTTGGTGCACGGTACTGGGAACTACGACAACGGCCTCCTGCTTGCTATTGGCCGGATCATTCCAGGGGTTGGCTCTGAACGATCCGGGCGTGCCCATCTCCACCTTGGCCAGCTACCTTCGCCCATTCCTATTTGTTGTGATTTTTTCTCAGGCCGCCTGGCTGGTGGGCCAAATTGCGTTTTCCGCGATCGTCTTTTCGAGTTTACTTCGTCTTTTCCCGTCCGCTGCTCCCATGGCGGTCTTTCGTAACCCCACCATCATCCGCCCCGCCAGCATGGGCCACCTCCACGGGTAAAATATGAAACCTGTACGAGCTCTCGCCATCGTCTTAAGCACCCTGGTCCTGACTTGGCTGGCCCAGGCTGCCGTGGGCTTTTGGCAGGTCGGCCGCTTGGAACCTGTCCTGAATGAGGAGACGAATTTGACGGAACCGCCGGTTCCCTCCGGCTTGGCTCATACTGGGGCCCGGGTGTTTGCCGCGGAGGGTTGTTTGGAATGCCATTCCCTGTCGGTCCGCGGGCCCGCCGGATCGGCTGACCTAACCCGGGGATGGGGCCAGCGCCGCTCCGTGGCAAGGGATTATCTTTTTCGGGAACCTGCCATGGTGGGATTTTCCCGGATTGGACCGGATCTTTCGAATATCGGCGCGCGGATGCCTGAGACCGAAAAGCTGATGCAACACCTCCTGGATCCTCGCCTCGTAAAAAAACACTCCACCTGCCCTTCCCATCCCTGGCTATTCACCAAACTCCCCGCAGGCCCGACGCCTGAACCGGGTGTGCTCAAAGTTTCTGCCGACGGTTGGCACCAGTTGGCCCCCCGTTACCAAGCCAAGGCCCTTGTCGCCTACCTGCAGTCTCTCAACGCCAACTACGCCCTCCCCGAGGCCCCCTTGAAATGAATCCCCACGACTCCTCTCACCTCCCCCAAGCCCCGGCCGAGCGCCATGCCCCGATCCCGGGTTGGTTGACCGCGATGGGTCTGCTTCTTGCCTTTTGGGCAGGTGGATACCTCTTCCTCTACAGTGGTGGATTCCGCGGTGATGTGTACGATCCCGGCCAGATTACCTGGGGGCCAGTCAGCACCGGTCCGGTCGCACCTCCTGACCCCAAGGTCATCGGGAAGCGCCTCTACACGGCTAATTGCGCCCAGTGTCACCAAGCAAGCGGCTTGGGGCAGGCCGGGGTTTATCCACCTTTGGCGGCATCTGAATGGGTGACGGGCTCCAAACATCGTCTCATTTCTATCCTTCACCATGGCCTAGCGGGTCCGATCACCGTCAATGGAGCCCTGTACAACAACAACATGCCCGCTTGGGGCGATGGCGCTCCCGTACCACTCAAAGACGAGCAAATTTCCGCCATTCTGACCTATGTCCGTAGCGAGTGGGGAAATAAGGCAGAACCTGTGACCACTGAAGAAGTTGCCTTGATTCGCTCTGCTACCAAGGATCGCAAGCAGCCTTGGTCCGAAAAAGAACTCCTCGCCCTCCCCTCCGACATGCCTCCTGCCCCTGCGGCAAAGTAGCTTTAAGCCTTCTTTAGGGCCGCACTCAGCCGGCCATATCCAAAATCCTAAATTCTCCCTTCACGTTCACTTTCAAGTTCACAAAATCCCGCCTACCCCCTTCCACCAGTTATTGCGTCGGCCGAATCAGTTTTTGAAAATCCGGCTCTCCTTGGATTTGTTGAAACATGGGTTCCGTGGCGATTCTTTCCCGCATGGGCAGACCCCCGTACTTCACTGATTCGCCTAACATCCGGTAAAACTCCGCCCGATTCCCGGTCAGCATCACGAATTTCGCAATCCCATACTTCACCTCCGGATCCTCCGGGGTCACCTTCTCCAGCTTTCGGCCATACTCCAATGCCTGGGGAACCCGGTTTTGCAGGGCAAAGTAGTTCACCGCATCCCTAAGGATTTCCGCGTTTGTCGGGAAAAGCGCCGAAGCCTCCCCAAGCAGCTGATCTGCTGCAGAAATATTTCCCTCCTCCGAATACTTACCCAAAAGCTGCTGCACCAGGGCGGGATCCTTGGGGCTGGCCGCCCGCTGCTGCTGGAGGGCTGCGATCTCCGTCTGAAGCTGGATCTTCCGCTCACAGTTCTTCAAAAGAATCACCAGGAGCCCGTTGTTGGGGTCGGCCTTGACGGCGCCGGCCAGAATGTCGCGGAGCTCAGCGGACCGCCCCTGCCGGAGGAGAAGATCGGAGAAATTATTCAAAGTCTCGGTATTGCCCGGCCAAAGCTCCAGGGCCTGCCGGTAGGCTTGTTCGGCTGGTCCGGCCATATTTCGCCACTTGTAAATATTGCCCCCGGTGTTGCGGAGCTTGCTGAAGGAGCGTTGGGCGTCGATGTCATCCACGAACCCAGGGTCAGCCTTCAGGCGGGCGATGTAGTTGCGCCAGTACTCCATATCAGCCTGAACCTGCTCAGGAGTGAGGACTTGGACGGGATCCCTCTTGATTTCATAGCAAAGCCCGTGGGGGACAGCGTTCGGGTACGACCACTCCATTGGGAAACTCTCCTCCACGAAAAAGGGCCGCTGGTCCTTGTTTCGTTGCCAGATCCACTCCGCCACCATCGAGTTCAGCACAGTCGGATCGGCGTTGGGATCGGGAGCGGCGGGATTCTTTTGCCTCGCCTCGATGGCGCCTTGATACAAAGCCATAATATCCTCCTGACGTGGCAGGATCAGGTAAGCCTGTGGATAGTGCTTTTCCCTGCCTAACCAAC
>CAZWQT010000020.1:0-22820 GCA_964635945.1 uncultured Akkermansia sp.
GGTCGATGACGTCCGAGTTTTTGAGGCAGACACAGCCGGCGCTGGCGGGTGTGCCGATCAGATCCTCGCGGTTGGTGCCGTGGATGTAGATATAACGGTCCTTGCTGGTTTTGTTGTGATCTTCCTCTCCTTCGAGCCAGAGGATCCGGGTGAGCACGAGATTCTTTTCCTCCACAGGGTCGGCGGATCGCCAGATGCGGCCGGTGGGTTTGCGGCCGACGAACTGGGTGCCGGGGGCGGCGCCATCGCCGATCTTTTCACAGACGCGGTGCCAGCCGAGAGGGGTTTTATTGCTGCCCGGTTCCGAGCCGGTGCCTTTTCGGGCGGTGGAGATCGGAAAAGAGCGGGAGACCCGGCCATCGTCGCCGATCACGTCGAGGCGCTGGGCGGAGACGGAGACGCGGAGGTGCATGTGAGATGAGGATTAGGATGAGGATGAGGTTGGGGAAAGAAGGATCATTCTCTTTCCGGGGAGAGGACGAGGAGGATGGGGCCGGGGGTGATGTGCCACCAGTGGCCGGTGGCGGAGCGTTCGGTGGGGGTAGTGAAGCGGTACTGATCCATGCGGATGCGAAGATAGGTATTGGGGGAGAGAGTGGGCTGGCCGGGGGTGAGGAGGTTGGTAACGGTGGGGGAGCCGGCACGGAGCTTTTTGACGAATTCGGCGAACCAGCCGGGGAGTTGGCCGCGTTCGGCGGAAAGGGCGGCGAACCACATTTGCCAATCGAGCCGGGGTTGGAACGGGGCAACTTGGGGCGGGAGTCGGTCCGGGGGGCCGGCCTTGTAGCGGAAAATAAGGGGCTGCCAGTCCGTGCCATTGGAGCTGTGTTCGAGGGTGAGTTCGGGGCGGCGGACGGTCATAACGGCGAAGAGTCCGTAGCCGGAGGTGAGATGCCAGGGAGCGAAAACTAATTCCCAGGAGCCGAGCAAGGGCAGGGCCATGCGGGGGGCAAGTCCGGCGGTGGCGAGGAGAACGGGAAAGGCAACCGAGAGTTGGATGAGGGCGGCGAAGGAGCAAAGATGGCGCCAGGGCACGGGAGTCCAGGGGAGCGGGATTTTTTTGAGATGCAAAGGGCGGGGCCAGTAGCGGTTTTCGATGAGGGTGAGGGAGAGGGCGGCGGTGAGGAGGTTGAAGTAGGCGTAGTTGCCGGTGAGGGCGACGAGGACCATGAGGCCGAGGAAAGAGATGCCAGCGAGGAGGCGGGCCCGGGGGTGGGGGATGAGGACGGCGAAAGGGACCACGAGTTCGAGAAGCAGGGTGGCAAGAGTGATGAGAGAGGAGCCCGGGAGTTGGTGGGCGAACCAGGAGAGCGGGTTCGGGATAGGTTGGGTGAAGAAGTGGTAGGACATGGCGGAGAGATCGGCCCAGGCGGGGTCACCGCTAAGGAGTTTGACGAGGCCTGAGCTGATCATAAGTCGGAAGACGAGGAACCAGGCGGCTATGCGGAGGAGGAGAGACGGGACATTGCGGCCGGGGGCGGTGGGCAGCAGGCCCGGTTTTTCCAGAAAGATGACAAGGAAGCCGGCCTCGAGGAGGAGCGTATCCCACTGAAAGGAGAGAAAGTCTTGGCCGATATTGACGAAGGAGAGCCAGCACAGCCAGGTGAGGGCAGCAGAGAGGGGTCGGAGCAGGCCGAAGGTGAGGAGGATGGATGAGATCAGGCCCGTGAGGGCGATGAGATGGAGGGAGTTGTTGGAGGCGCCCAATATCCAATTGAGGGAGGGAAGCACCCAGGGGGCTTCGGGGCCGAGGGCTTGGGAGGCGCGGGAGAGAAGGGTTTCGGCCGGGAGAATGCCGTCGGTGCCGATCAGTCCCGGCATCTGGAAGTAGAGGGAAAGGAAGGCGAAGAAGTAGGACAGACCGGTGAGCCGGGCGAAGAACCAGAAGCCGAGGGAGTAGTTCATCGAGCATCCTATTCTGACCGTCCCATAATCATAGGAAAGTGTGATGATTTTTTGATCGGGGATGGGGGTGGTCCTGACCCTGAAAAATAAAAAAATTAAAAAGGACCGCATCCTTTTGCAAAAACCGAAGTCTAATCCTTTATGAAGACAACCACACAAAACACAGCATGGAGATCCCAAGACAAAACCAACACCCCCCGCCCCGGTGGCAACGGGGAGCGCCGCGGATCGGACGTGTCCGACCGCCTGCTGGCGTTCACGTCGAGCCTCCTGGGTTTGGCGGGAAGCCTGCCGGAAGACCGGGCGGGCGGACACCTGGCGGAGCAGCTGCTCCGGGCGGGCACCGCCGCTTACTTCCGGCATGGGGAGGCGGAGGGCTCGCCCTCGGCCAAGGAGTTCGCGGACAAGTTCCGCGCGGCCCTGACCGAGCTGCGCATCTCTCGCCGCGCCCTGCAGCTGCTGGAGAAGGCTGGCCTGCCCTGTGACGGGCAGGCGGTCCGCACGGCGCTGGAGGAGGTGGACATCCTGATCCGAATCTTCTTTTCCAGCATCCGGACGCTGGAGAACAAAGCGGCCGCCTGAGGAAACGGCCGCGCCGCGGCGGTCGGTCCGGATCCCCTGAAGAAGGGGAAGAGCCGGGCCGGCCGCCGCCGGCATTGTTCCCTCTGCCGGAACCGACTACGATGGAAGCCCGAAGAAAATTATGGGCCTAGTTGCCATCTCCATGCCCCAGCTGGGGGAGTCGATCGCCGAGGCGACGCTGATTCGCCTCAAGGTGAAGCCTGGGGACAAGGTGAAAGCCGACCAGGAGGTGGCCGAGGTCGAGACCAGCAAAGCGGTGATGAGCGTGACCACCAGCTACGGCGGGGTCTGGAAGGAGTGGAGAGCCAAGGAGGGGAAAAGTTATCCGGTGGGGTATGTGCTGGGGCATGTGGAAGCGGCGGGGGTGACCTCGCAAGAACCAACCAAGAAAGTTCCGGTCGCCACTTCCTCAAAAAAGCCGGCAAAGGTCCTGGTGGATCAAAAAGCTAAGGCGGTGATGAACCATGAAAATGGTGCCAACGGAAACGGGGGGGAGGTGTTGCCGACGATCACCGGGTTGCCCGTGCCGGCCAAAGCGGCGGGAGCGAGTTATCTGTCGCCCAGGATGAAGGCCCGGATCAACGAGTTGGGGCTGCATGCGGCCGATCTGGCCGGATTGGCGCCGAGCGGGGGAAAGGGCAGGGTGACGATTGAGGATTTCGAGCGTTTCATCGCGGATTTGGAGAAGCAAAAGCTGACCCCGGCCTCCTCCATGCGAGTGGCGGTGGCGGATGCGATGCGGAGAAGCTGGACCCGTCCGTTGGCCACGGTGGGTCGCGGGGCCCGGATGGATGCCCTGATGGCACACCGCAAAAAACATCCCGGCAAACCCGGGCCGACTTTGTACGCAGTGCGGGCGTTGGGAATCGCTTTGGGAGAGAACAGCGTTCCGGCGGGAAGGTTGGTGGGAAACCGAATTGTTCACCCAAGTTCGATCGACATTGGCTTTGCGGTGGAGGCGGAGGATGGGGTGCTCGTGCCGGTGCTGCGGAAAGTAAACCAGACCTCTCTGGACAAAATGTTGCCGGTGTACGGGCAGCTGATGAGCCAGTCCAAGGAGCGGAAGTTGCCGGCGGACGCGGTGGGGGGGTCGGTGGCGGTGGTGACAAACTACGGCACTTTCGGGTTGGAGTGGGCCACCCCGATTCCGCTGCCTGAGCAAAGTCTGGTGCTGGGACTAGGTGCGGCCAAGAAGGTCCCGGCTTGGGATGAAAAAACCAACTCCTTCCAGGCAGTGAATGAGGCCAGGCTGACCCTCAGTTTCGACCATCGAGTGATCGACGGGGGCGCGGCGGGCCGGTTGCTGGCTCGTGTGGCGGAGCTTCTCGAGCGTCCCGAATTCCTGTAGGGTTTTTCGTTCCCGTGAAAACAGGTAATTTCCGATACCCCCGAACTGTGCCGAAACCCGGTCCGGATCAGGACCAGGGTGAATTCGTCGTACTGGAAGGGGAGCCAGCCTATCGAATTCGGCTTTGTGACCGGATGCGGCCTTTTTTTCTGTCTGTGGTCAGTGCGGAGGATCATTGGATGTTTCTTTCCAGCCATGGAGGGGTAACGGCAGGTCGCCGGGATGCGGACCATGCCCTGTTTCCCTATTACACGGACGACAAAATTTGCGATCAGGCTGAGGTCACCGGCGGCAAAACTGTCCTGCGAGTGTTGCGGGGAAACAAGGAATACGTGTGGGAACCCCTTTGCGCCAGGGGGGAGGATCGTTTTCAGATCCAGCGGAGCCTGATTAAAAGCGTTTGGGGGAACCAGATTCTTTGGGAGGAGGAAAATTTAGATCTCGGTTTGGTGTTCCGGTCGGGATGGTTCAACAGCCGGAAATTCGGGTGGATCCGCCGCAGTTGGTTGCGAAATCCCGGTCGAGCTCCGGTGCGGGTAAAAATTCTCGACGGCATCCAGAATCTTCTGCCTTCCGGAACCGGGAACGAATTTCAACTTCGTTTCAGCACCCTTTTAGACGCCTATAAAAGAAATGAACTCCTGTCCGGGAGCCGTTTAGCCCTCTTTCGTTTGAGCGCTGTCCCGGTTGACCGACCTGAGCCGGCGGAGTCCCTTTCCACGACGGTGGCCTGGTCGGTGGCCCCGGAGGCCTCCACAATTCTTTTGTCCTCCCGCCAGTTGGAAGCGTTTCGGGCGGGACAGGGTGTCCAGGGAGAGAAAGATGTCCGCGGTCAGCGGGGCGCCTATTTCCTGTGCGGGGCAAGCAAGTTGGGCCCGGGGCGGGAATTGGAAATGATGATCGGAGCCGATGTGTCCCTGAGCGCGGCCGATGTCGCGGATCTTCGGGAAAAGCTGCGGCAGCCGGCCCGATTCAAACGGGAAGTCCTGGAGGATATCCGGGAGGGGACTGCGGAGCTGCGTCGTCTTGTGGGAAGTGCCGATGGATTGCAGGTATCCGCGCTGCCGCAGGGGTCGGCCCGGCATTATAACAACACCCTCAGCAATATCATGCGTGGCGGTGTTTTTCCCAGGGGGGAAACGGTCTGCCGCGATGATCTCGATCGATTCTTTCGGTCCTCTGCTCCCGGGGCGGTTTCGCGCTGGAACCGGCGGGTCCGGACCCTTCCGGCCCAGCTCTCTTATTCCGATCTGATCCGGAACGCTGAAAGTTGGGGGGATTCCTGTCTCGAGAGGATCTGTCGCGAGTATCTCCCCCTGACCTTCAGTCGGCGTCATGGCGATCCGAGCCGGCCATGGAACCGGTTCACGATCCCCCGGCGGGACGCGGATGGAAATCGTATCCTGGATTATGAGGGAAATTGGCGGGATATTTTCCAGAACTGGGAAGCCTTGGGGCAGTCCTTTCCGGGATTCATCTCCGGGATGATCACCCGATTCCTGAATGCAAGTACCGCCGATGGCTACAATCCCTACCGGATCACCCGCGGGGGCATCGAATGGGAGGTGCCTGAGCCCCATGACCCCTGGGCCTGTATCGGGTACTGGGGAGACCACCAGATTATTTACCTGCTTAAGTTCCTGGAGCACTCGGTCCGCCACGACCCGAAGGAGTTGGAAGGCCTCCTCGACCGCGAGATCTTCGTGTATGCCAACGTCCCGTACCGGATCCGCAACCATCAACAACTTCTGGCCGATCCGAAAGACACCGTGGTCTTTGACCATGGTTTGGAAAAAATCATCCAAGGCCGGGTTCGAAGTCGCGGGGCGGAGGGAAAGCTCCTTTGGGACCGCCAAGGGCGGGTCATTCGCGCCAACCTCGCGGAAAAACTACTGGTCCCCTTGTTGGCCAAACTTTCGAATTTTGTGCCGGAGGCCGGGATCTGGCTCAACACGCAGCGGCCCGAATGGAATGACGCCAATAACGCCCTGGTCGGCCAGGGCGCCTCGGTGGTGACGTTGGCCTATCTGCGCCGTTATTTGGCCTTCCTTCTCTCATTCTTTTCCTCCGTCTCAAGCCACGACTTCATGCTTTCCCGCGATCTTGCGGAATTTCTTCGGGGGGTGGCGGCGGTTTTGGAGAAAAATCGAAAACTTTTGTCGCGGCGCATTTCCGACCGGGATCGGTCCCGGATTCTCGATCTTTTGGGCAAGAAGGGGGAGATTCACCGTCAGGCCGTTTACCGGCGCGGGCCTTCGGCCCAAAAGCAAGCCATCCCCAAAGCGCAAATGTTGCGCTTTCTTTCGGAGGCCTTGGCTTGGGTGGACCACAGCCTCAGAAAGAATCGCCGCAAGGATGGTTTGTATCATTCCTACAACCTGCTGGTTTGGGAAAAGGGGAGGGGGGTTGGGATTCGACATCTTTACGAGATGTTGGAGGGGCAGGTGGCTATTTTAAGTTCCGGCCTGCTCTCTCCAGCAGAGGCCTTGGCTGTCCTGCAGGCTCTCCGTCGAAGCGCGATGTACCGACCGGATCAGCACAGCTACCTCCTGTATCCCAACCGAGAACTTCCTCGGTTTCTTGAGCGGAACAACCTGCCCCCCGCTGGCCTCCGCCCTGACGGACTCCTCCACAAACTGCTTCAGGAAGGGGATCGCTTGGTGGTGGAGAAGGATGTTCATGGCAAGGTGCACTTCCGTCCCGGCTTGGGCAATCAGCGGGAGTTGGAAAAGGTTCTGGATCGCCTCGCGGAAAATCCCCGATACCAGGCGTTGGTGCGACGGGATCGCTCGCTGGTTACCCGCCTTTACGAGCAGCTTTTCGACCATCAATCGTTCACCGGTCGGTCGGGGACCTTTTATGGGTATGAGGGGTTGGGGTGCATCTATTGGCACATGATCTCCAAGCTCCTGCTCGCCGTGCAGGAGCTATGCTTTCAGGCGGAAAGGGAAGGATCCCCGCTCCACATACGGAAGTCCTTGGCGGAAGCGTATTACGACATCCGGAAGGGATTAGGGGACTCAAAGACCCCCGTGGAGTACGGGGCATTTCCCATGGATCCCTACTCTCACACCCCCGCCCATGCCGGCGCGAAGCAACCCGGTCTCACGGGTCAGGTGAAGGAAGACATCCTTTGCCGATTGGGAGAATTGGGAATCCACGTGGAAAAGGGGAGGATTCTGCTCCGACCCTTGCTCCTTCGTTTGGTGGAGTTTAGCCAAAAGCCAGGCTTTTTCGCTTTTGTGGACCATCTGGGGCAGGAGCGAAACCTGAGTCTTCCCGAAAAAAGCCTCGCCTTCACCATTTGTCAGACTCCCTTTGTTTATCTTTTGGGCGAGGAAAACAAACTCACGGCATTCTGGGGGGATGGAACCCGCACTGTATCCCGAGGGCTGGCGCTGGATGCCGGCGCCTCGCGCGCGGTTTTGCGGCGTGCCGGCCTGATTTCCAGAATCGAGGTTACCCTCAGGCCGGAGAGTCTGCTTTAATCTGCCAAGGGAGCTCGAGGGGCTCTAAAAAAATTTCCGGCGGCGGAAAAGAAGGGGAAGAGCTGATAGAAAGAAGAGAGTGCTGGTGGAGGGTTCCGGGACGCTGATGGTGAGAACCTTGTCTGAGGTGTAGTAGCCTTGGTTGGGATTGGTTCCTGCCAAGTTGTCAAACGTAACCCCTTGGGACGCGGGGTCGGTGCCATTTGCGGAGCTGTTGGCTACGAAACTTCCGGTGATATCCACAAGAAACATGCCGAGGGTGTTGTCTGGATAGTAGCCGGAAGGACCAAAATTAGGATTCGGCTGGTCCTGAAGAAAAATCTGAAGAGAACCGATACCAAAGCTGAAAAGATTGAGAGAAATTCCATAATCCCCCTGAATGGAATAGGTGATCGAGTCCCGAACAGCCGTTCCGGAGGATGGATAGGCAGAAAGATAAAAATCGAACGACGCGGGTGCCGGGTTCAAAAAGGAGAGTTGATAGTCCGACTGAAATGAGTGGTAGGCATTATAATATTGTCCGTCAATCCAGGAACCGCCGGATCCGTAGCCCAAAGCCGGGACTTCGCCAGTCAGTCGGAAGGTTCCGGTGGTTCTGGCGGAAAACGTAGTCTCATTAAAAACCAGTTCCAAATTGGCCGCATGACTGAGGCTAGCCAGGGTTAGAACACAAAAGATCTGCAAGAACCTCATAGTCTAATGATAATATAGAAAGAGATTTTTTCTAGGACTTAATTTTATACCTTAAGTCGTTCCGGCAGAGCGGTTTTCTCTAAGTCTTAGAGGCCAAGCGCACGGCGATTTCAGCAGAGAGAAGGACGAGGGGAAGGCCTCCGCCCGGATGGGTGGTGCCACCGACGAAGTAGAGGTTCTTGAGCAGGGGCGACCGGATGGGGGGACGAAGAAAGGAGGGAACCATTCCGTGAGAGGCCCAGCCGTAGAGCGAGCCGCCCACCACGGCGTCCCGGGTCTCAAAATCGGCCGGAGAAAACCACTCCTTGTGGACGACCCGTTTGGCCAAGCCGGGGAGGAATTTTTTGTCGAGGATCCGGACGATCCGGTCTGCGTAGGCAGGGGACTCCTTGGCCCAGTCGATGCTTTCGGTTTCCGCCGGGGCGTTGACCAGCAGGAAGTAGTTGTCGTGATCGGGCGGGGCATCGGCGGGCTGGGATTGGGCGCTGAGGCAAAGATAGATGGTGGGATTCTCCGCTGGCCGTCTTTCCCGGAACATCTGCTGGAACTCGCGCGGGTAGTCGTCGGAGAAGAAAATATTGTGGTGAGCGAGTGAGACGTCCTTCCCTTTGACCCCGAGAAGAACGACGAAGCCGGAGATGGCCCGCTGAGGGCGGGCGATTTTTTCCGCCATGGCACGGGCTTTGGGGTGGATAATGATCTTCTGATAGGCCCGCAAGACGTCGCCGTTGTGGAAAATCAGGTCGGCCGGAAAGTGGTAGTCGTTCTCAAGAGTAACTCGATGAGGTTCGATCGTGGCCACCTCGGCTTTGGTGCGGATCGCCACCCCGTTTTTCTGGGCGAGGTTCAGGAGGGCATCCGCCAGCCGGCGGATACCCCCCTGGATAAACCAGCCGCCGAAGCGGGCTTGGACGTAAGGGATCACGGCGAACGTGGCGGGGGTGAGCTCGGGGTCACTGCCGTTATAAGTGGCAAAGCGCTGGAGAAACTGTTGAAGATGGGGATCGCGATAAAATTTGCGCGAGGCGGAGGCGAGGGAACGCCACGGACTCATCGCCGGGAGATGGCGTAAAAGTGGAATCAGACGCGGGTCCAGAACCTTGCGCCAAACCTCGGAAGGATCGCTCTCCAAGAAGGCAGACGCGGAAAGGTTATAGAGGCCCTCGGCGTGGCGGAGCAGCCGGGCGGAGTCGGGTCGCGACCAGAAGAATTCGTTCTCATCGAACTGGTAACCGTCGGCCCAACGATAACGGCAGGTTGGGGAGAGAGGCTCCAGCTTGAGGTGGTCTTCCCGCTTTTCTCCAAGATCGGCAAAAAGCCGGTCGAGAATCTGCGGCATGGTGAAGAGGGAGGGGCCGAGGTCCCAGCGAAAGCCATTGGTGCGGCGCTCCGCAACTTTTCCGCCGACGGCGTCATTTTTTTCGAGCAGGACCACCTGGGCGCCTGCCTTGCGAAGGCGTAGGGCGGTGGCGAGTCCGCCGATACCGCCGCCCACCACGACGACCCGTTTGCCAGTGAGGCGGTTTTTCATTTGGGCCTCCGCGCCCAAAGGTGCAGCAGGCAAGAGGAGAACTCCTGCGGCTGCTTTTTGATTTCGGCCTCCAGCTGGTCCACGGGGAACCACGCAAGGCCGGCAACTTCCATTGGATCGGGCTGGAAAGGGCCGGGGTGGATGGCGCGGTAGAGCCAGACGAACTCTTGGTCGGTTTCCCGGCAGGCCGGGAAGTAGCTGACCCGCCCGAAGTCACGGCAGGAGCTGGCGGGCACGCCGATCTCCTCGGGAATTTCACGGAGCATGGCGGCGTCATACTCCTCCCCGGCATTGACATGTCCGCTCACGCTGGAGGTCCACTTGCCGGGTTCGCGGTCCTTGGAAAGGGAGCGGCGCTGCAGGAGGATATGCCCGGCCGGATCGTAGAGCCAAAGGTGAACGGCGCGATGCCGAAGGCCGCGGGCATGAATCTCCGAGCGGGGGGCCGAGCCGACTACCCGGTCGGATCCATCCACGATATCAAACCGCTCGTCCGCACTGTTCATAGAGTTGCCACCATTCCGAAGGATCGAGCTCCTCGGCCCGGCGGGCGAGATCAACGGGGAGGACCCGCTTGAGCTGTTTGCGGCGTTGGGAGAATCCTTTCCGAACAAAGGCGTAAAACTTATCCAGTTCGCCCGGAACCGAAGATCGGCGGGTCAGGCGCAGGACGGCTGAATCGACCCTGGGCCGCGGGTAGAAAACTTCCGGAGGCAAGGCACGGACCTTTTCAATCTGGAAGACGGTCTGCAGAAGGACGGTGACAGCACCGTAATCAGATGTGTGCGGCTGAGCGGCGAAGCGGTCCGCTACCTCCTTCTGCAGGGTGACCACCACGGTTTCCGGGGGTGGCTGACGTAGGGCTAGTTGGACCAGCAGGGGGGTGGAGATGGAGTAGGGCAGATTGCCGCAAAGGATCTTCCGGCGCGGTTGCGAGGATAGGGTCTTCAAGGCATCGCCGGCGAGAAGGTGGAATCGGGGCTCATCTTTGAACTCCTCCCGCAGGAAGGTGATCAGGCCTTGATCCACCTCAAAGGCTTCGACTTCATGGCCGGCGGCGAGGAGGGCGCGGGTGAGGGCACCGAGACCCGGGCCAACCTCCTGCACCGGCTCGTTGGTGGTTGGGCCGACGGCCTCGGCGATCTGGGTGGCTAGGGTGGGCTCGGCGAGAAAGTTCTGCCCGAGCTGGCGGAGCGGGCGGAGGCCGCGAGCGGCCAGGATTTCCTTGATCCGGGTGGTGTTCAGAGCTGGCGCTGAAGGATGGCGTGCAATTCACCAGGATTGAGAATTCCGTGCACTTCGTCGGAACCTTTGCCGTAGGCGGCGGCCCAGCCGAAACCGGCGGAGGGCGAAGCGGGCCGGCCGGTGCGGAGACCGGCGGGATCTGAGCCGGTCCGTCCAGGGCCGTTGTGCCAGGAGAGCGACGGGATGCGGGATTTGGTCTTTTTGGCTGTGGCGGAGGAGTCGAGGAACTGAAAGCCGCCAACGGAGTACGGACAGTAAACCAGGATCAGGGCGTTCTTCCCCGCATAGCGCCGGGCGGTGTCGACCGCGCGATCCAGTTCATGAAGTTGGCGCACGGCCAGTTCGGCCTGATTCTGGCCGGCGGCAGCAGCCACGAGGGGATGTTCGATGACCAGAAAGTAACCAAGCAGGTTGTAGGCGAGGGTTTCAATGGCCCGCTCCACGAGATCTGAAAGACGGACGGTACCGGCTCCGCCGTCATCGGCGGCGGCCAGAGGAAGTTCGTTGGAGGCAAAGAGACCGATGATCCGGCGGGTATTCCAGGCCGGGAAGCTTTGCAGACCGGCCCGATCAAAGACGATGGTGTAGTCCAGTTTCTCGGCCTCCTTGAGGAGATCCCGGTGGCCGACCTTCCTCTCTGTTTCAATCACCTCTCTGCCGCCGCCAAAGATGAGGTCAATGCGGGTGGAGTCGAGCAGCTGGTTCGCGACGGTGGCCGAGACGGAGGCGTCCGGTTGGTGGGCGAAAAAGGCGGCAACTCCTGGGGAGGTGACGTGACCGGAGGAGATAATCCCCACGGCCCGGCCCCGGCGTTGGGCCTGGTACAGAAGAGTGTCGGCCGGTTTGCCGTCGTACCGCAGGCTGAGCTGGTTGGCGGGCCCAATCTCGCCCGTGGCGAGAAAGGAGGCGAGGGCGGCGGCGTCGCCGGTGAGTTGATCGGAGGACTGGGTTTCGACGAAGGCCATGGAGTCGGCCTGATCGAGGCCTGGAAAGTAGCGGTTGGGATGCCGGGTCTGGGCGAGGGAAAGGAGTTCCGGGCTCGCCCCGGGCACAAGAAAGACGATGACGGCATGGGTGCGGGCGCGGACAAAGTAGCGGACGTAACTGTAGGAGAAACCGACAAAAGCCAATAAAATGGCCAAGGCGATCAGCTGGGGACGCCGACGTTTCACAAGGGTGTCATTGAAGCAGAACGGCCCCCGCGTGCCATTCGGCTAGGAAGGGTTGATTTTGAGAAAAGGCTGGCGGCCGGAAACCTGTTGAAAGAGGTCGGATTTGCGTTGGAGGCCGAGGTTGGCCTCTTCCATGCCCTCACCGCGGGCATGAATCAGGCAAACGCCTGGGCGGAGCTCCAATTTTTCCAAAACCAGCTTTTGGCGGTGGGAGCGGTCCATGGCATCGGCCACGCGCAGGATCCCGGCCAGCCAACGGAGGGGTTCACGACGGGTGGATTCAAGGTTGAGGTAACGCTGGTGCCGCGCTGAGGGCTGGCTCTTACGGTGGTAGCGGGCCACCAGGGCCACGAACTCACGCTCCTTTTGGGAAAGGTTTTGCCAGGGATGTTCCCGGATCCGCCGGGCTGATTCCTTGTGGTGCGGCCGTTCCTCCTCGGCGGTGGCCCAGCCCACGTCATGCAGCAGGGAGCCGGCGGTGAGGTAATCCAACTCCTTCTTGCCGAGTTTGTGCTCCGGGCGGAGCTCGTTGAAGAGCTGGACGGCCCAAAGGGTGACGTGGAGCACGTGTTCCGGCTCCTTTTCCCAGCCCCGCATCAGGGCCATGGCCTCGCGGGTGACTGCCGTTTCGGGAATCATCGGACGATTTTCCTGATCGGAGTGCTGGTGAGCAGGCTCAGCCAGACGCCGTAGCGCAGCCCGTGGGTGCTGACGCGGATCTTGGAGAGACGCAGCCTTTGGATCGTCTCGTCGAGAACCAGAAAAGCGGGCAGGGCCACGGTGACGCGGTCTTCCGGCATGCCGGGCAGTCGGGCGATTTCCCGGGCGGAGAGAGGAAGGAGCCGAAGGATCAGCCGGATCAGATCTTCCCGCCGAACCGGAAGATTTTCCAGCCGGCGGGCCTTCACGTTTTTTTGGCGGAGCAGGCAGGCGTAAGCGTGGCCGGTTCCACCCGTGAAGGTGGCCTGGGCGGCCCGATTTGGGCGTGGGAGTTTGCGCAGGGCTCTTTCAATTTTTCCCCGAGCGCGCATCCACTCGTCGGGCGAGGGGGGTTGACGGGGGAGCAGGGTGTCACGGATGGCGACGCAGCCGATGTCGAGGCTTTGGATCCTGGGTTTTTTTGGGTTTTGGGAGTCGATGACCTCCAGGCTGCCGCCACCCAGATCGATATGGTACCGGGGCCGTGGTGGGCGGCTGAGCGAGCGCGCGGCCAAGGCAATCAACCTTCCCTCTTCCTGGCCGGAAAGCATCCGGACCGGCTGGCGAAGAATTTTGGCCGCCGGCCGCAGGAAGATCTGCCGGTTGCGGGCCCGGCGCAGGGCCCCGGTACCAACCGCCACCACCTTGTCCGGGGCAAAGGGGGAGATTTTTTTAAGGAGGAGGGAGAGCATCCGAAGAGCCCGGCGGACGGCAGCGGGCTGAAGTTTGCCGGTGACGGCCACGCCTTCTCCCAGGCGGACGGGATAGGCCTTCTCGTGAAAGATGCGCAGGATACCTTTCCTCTGCTCGGCAAGGAGCAGTTTGAAGGTGTTGGAGCCGAGATCGAGCACGGCGCCGCGGGTTGGGACGGACGGCATCCCTCCGTTAAAGCGGTTTGGAAAAAGATCGGCAAAGCCTTTGGCAGGCCTCGACGGAAAGCGTCTGAATAGGTTGAATACACGGATGCTCGACATTGCGTTGATCCGGAAAGACCCCGAAGGGGTGCGGCAACGCCTGTCTCTGCGGGGCAAAGGGGCGGCCGACGGCCTGGCCAAGGTGCTGGAGGCGGACGAGGAGCGGCGGAAGCTGATCGGGGAGGTGGAGAAGCTGAAGGCCGAACGCAACACGATCAGCAAGGAGATCGGCGCCCGGAAATCCAAGGGCCAACCGGCGGATGACCTGATGGCGGGGATGAAGGAGAAGTCCGACCGGATCGCCGAGCTCGATCGGCTGACCGCCGAAGTGGAGGCACGACAAGAGTCGCTTCTGCTGACCCTCCCCAATCTGCCATGGGAGGACTGTCCAAAAGGAACGGGTTCGGCCGAGAACCCCGTGGTCTCCACCTGGGGCGAGCCGAAAAAATTTGATTTTAAGCCAAAGGACCACGTGACGCTGGGGGAAGCGCTGGGGATTCTGGATTTCACGGCGGCCGCCAAGGTTTCCGGCAGTGGCTTTGCCGTCTACCGAGGGGCGGGGGCGCGGTTGGAGCGGGCGCTGATCCAGTGGATGCTGAATCTGCATTCCATTTCCCACGGATACTTGGAAATTTCCCCGCCGTTCCTGGTGCGGGAGGCAAGCATGGTTGGTACCGGGCAGTTGCCGAAGTTTCGGGAAGACATGTATTCCACGGAGGGCGGGGAGCTGTTCCTGGTGCCCACGGCCGAGGTGCCGGTGACGAACCTCCACCGTGAGGAGATTTTTGCCGAGGGAGATCTGCCGAAAAAATATGCCGCCTATACGCCCTGCTTCCGGCGGGAGGCGGGCAGCGCCGGCAAGGAGACGCGCGGTCTGGCCCGGATGCATCAGTTCGACAAGGTGGAACTGGTCTGGATCGAGCATCCCGACCGCTCGATGCAGACCCTGGAGGCGCTGTGTGGGCATGCCGAGGCGGTGCTGCAAAAGCTCGGGTTGCATTACCGCAAGATCGAGCTGTGCACGGGTGACCTCGGATTCGGGGCGGCGCGCTGTTATGATCTGGAGGTTTGGGCGCCTGGGATGGGGCAGTTTTTGGAAGTTTCGTCGTGCAGCAACTTCCGTGATTTTCAGGCGCGGCGGATGGGACTGCGGTTCAAGGGGGCGGACGGCAAGAACCGGGCGTGCCACACCCTGAACGGGTCGGGCACGGCCCTGGCCCGGTTATTCATTGCGCTCGTGGAGACCTATCAGACAAAGGACGGAAAGATCGAGATTCCCGCAGCGATCCGGGACGTGTTTGGGGCCGAACGGATTGGGTAATTAACCCTGCTTCATCAGCAGGAGGCTTAACGCCATCACCCCCATGCCGGCGACAAGGCCGAGCAGACTGTCGTGCCCCTTGCCGTAGGCCCGGCTGGTGGGAAGAAGTTCATCGAGGCTGATGTAAACCATGATCCCGGCAACAGCGGCGAAGCAGGCACCCATGACCTGGCTGGGAATTTCCCCGCCCATGATCCAGCGAAGCCCGAAGTAGGCAATGACCGCGCCGACCGGCTCGGCCAGGCCGCTGAGGAAGGAGTAGGTGAACGCCTTGGCGCGGCTCCCCGTGGCGTAAAAGAGGGGAACCGAGACGCTGATGCCCTCCGGGATATTATGAAGCGCGATGGCTACGGCGATGGCTACACCGACCGCCGGATTTTCCAGGGCGGCCAGGAAGGTCGCCAGTCCTTCGGGGAAGTTGTGGAGGGCGATGGCAAAAGCGGTGAACAAGGCCATGCGCAGGAGTTTCTCGCGGCTTTGGGGGTGGAGTGCCGGCTTTCCGCTGTGGAGGGGAGCCAGCGCGGAAGCGGACGGCTGCTCGTGCGGGTTTTCCTTTTCCGGAATGAAGTTGTCGATCAGGCCCACCACAAGGATGCCCAGAAAGAAAAAGCCCACGTTGAGCCAGATCCCCTGGACCGGACCGTAGGCCTGGGTCAGGGAAACGGCTCCCTTTTGAAAAATTTCGACAAAGGAGACATAGAGCATGACCCCTGCGGAAAAGCCGGTGGAAATGGAGAGAAACCGGTGGTTGGTCTGTTTGGCCATGAAGGCAATGATGCTGCCGATGCCGGTGGCGAGGCCGGCAAAGAGGGTCAGTCCAAAAGCGATCCAGAAGGAGCCAAGTTCCATGGCCTTTCATCCTAAGCCGGAAAGGGGGTCGATCGCGAGTCGGCGATTCAAGGTTCCGGCTTCCGCCCGGACCGAGCCAAAGGAATAGTGGGTGGGTGAAGGTCCTGTTGATCGGTATTGACCTGGCTTGGGGGGAGAAAAAGCATGATGGGATTTGCTTTCTGGAGTGGGATGGGAAAAGGGGGGCCGTGGCCGGATTCGCCTACCCGCAAGGCGACCGGGAACTGCTGGTGACGATCCGGAAGAAAATGGGGAGCCAGAGATCCGTATTCGTCACGGTGGACGCCCCGATTGTCTGTCCCAACCGGACGGGAACCCGGCCGGTAGACCGGTTAACTCACCGGATGTTCCATCGGGAGCATGCGGCCTGTCATCCGGCGAACCTCACCCAATGTCCGCGGCCACCCCGGATTGCCAGGCTTCTGCAAAAAGAGGGCTTTCGGGTGGGGTGGCAGCCCGCCGCTGGAAAGAAAACCGTGGCGGAGGTGTATCCCCATCCGGCGATGGTGCGGATGTTCGGGATTCCGAAGATCGTGAAATACAAGAAGGGCAGCGTGGTGGAACGGAGAAAAGAGTTTCGGAGACTGCAAAACCTGCTCCGCAGATGTCTGCAGAAAAAATTTCCCCGACTGGCGATCGATCCGGAAGCCCGATCCCTGCTGGGTCAAAGGTGGTCGAAGCCAGTGGAGGATCAGACCGACGCGCTTTTTTGTGCCCTGATCGGGCTTTGGCACTGGATGCACCAAGGGCAGCAAAGTGAGGTGATTGGGGATTTGCAGACAGGATTCATTCTGTTGCCGGCAACGGGTGGATGAATCCTTTCGGGGTTGGCTCCCCGGTTCATTTTTTTGTTTTGGTCAGGCCTGGCAGGACTTCCCGGGCGGCGAGCTTGGGTTTGCGGTCCAGATCGTAAAGACCCCAGTGCTTTTCTGCTCCCTGCGGGTTGTTGGGGTCGCCTTTCCAGTCCTCGTCGAAAGCCTCGAACCAGAAGACGGTCACGTGGTTTTTTCCGGCCCACTCCAGCAAATCCTTGAAATAGCGGGCCTGTTTCTTTTCGTTGGCCTCCTCGGGGAATTCCGAGGCCGTCGTGGCCCAACCGGCCTCGGCAATCGCTATCGGAATGCCGGGAAGGGCTTGTTGGACGGCGGTGAGATTTTCCAGGGTAAACGCCATGGACTGGGATAAAGTCTTTTTTTCCCAGATCGGGTAGGTGTGGACTCCGGCGAAATCGACCACCCCGGCGAGTTCCTTGGCGTATCGGACCCACGCCGCATAGTTTTCCGCAGTGGTGACCGGTTGGGGAAGGGCCTCCCGGGCCTGGCGCAAAAATCCGGCCAACCGTTCCACCGAGAGCCGGTGATCGTTCCAGTCCACGAGGGTCTCGTTGCCGATGTTCACCGCCGCCACGACATCCGGGAATTCCCTGGCCAAGGCGATGGCCCGCTTGACCTCTTCCTCATTGCCTTTGCGGTTGGCAGCCAGCACCTCTTTCGGGACGGGAATTTTAATCCAGTCGCAGGTCTCGTGCGGACTGATTTCGGCGTTCAGCCACGCCCCGAGCATGACTTTGAGCGGAAGTTTCTCACTGCGGATTAGTTCCAGGACGGTGCGGGAATTTTCCCGGCAGTCATACAGTCGAAGCAGGCGGATTCCGGCGGATTGGTCGAGCAACCGCAGGTCTTCCAGAATTTCCTGGCGGGAGGGATTTTTGGCTCCCTGGCCGCGGTCCGGATACTGGCCCCGGCGAAATCCCGAGTACGAGATGGCCAGGGTCTGCCGATCGATGAGATCCGATGGTTTTTGAGGGACAAAATCCCCGGCCAAGGCCGTTCCAGCTGCCAGAACCACGGAAAAGAAGAATCGCATGTCAGGCGGAGGTCGCCGCGCGTCCCCGGCGTTTTTCGAGTTTGGCGCGGACCTCGTGGGCCATGGCTTCCGTCAGCGGATAGCGCGCCACGAGGAAGATCGCCAGGGCAGATGTGGCCGCCGGAACACCCACATCGAGAAGCCGCATCAGGAAAAGGGTTCGTGCGGACTGGCCCCCGCCGAGATTCACGTCAAACCCTGTAAAATTCAGGGCATAGCCGGACAAAGCGAGGGAAAGGGCCATGCCGAGTTTCACGACCCACCAGAACACGGCTCCGAACATTCCTTCCCGCCTTTGTCCAGTCTGTAACTCGTCGAAATCGCAAACGTCCGCGACCATCGACCCCATCAGGACAAACAACCCGCCCAGGCCGAAGGCAATCAAGGGGGTGGGAAGAAGAATCAAATAGGGGTTCGACTGGCTGTAGCAGAACCACTTCAGGAGATACCCCGCCACGGAAATGCCCGTGGAGAAGAAAAACGTTTTCCGCTTTCCGATCCGTGTGCCCAACCAGGTGACCAGCAGGATCACCAAAAAAGTGGCAACGGCGGACAGGGTCCCGTTCCAGCCCATCAATTTGGCCCCGAGATCCTTATCCCCGCCGTAGACATAGTAGATCATGACATAGGAGGTGAAGGCGGAAACCAGCATGAAGCCGTTAAAGACCAGGAAGGTTGCCCCACACAGGATGAGGAACGGACGGAACTTCATGGTGGCGAGAAAGCCTCGGAAGAAATCCAGAATTTTAAGCCGGGCGGTTTGCAGAAAGCTGATTTTCGGGCCGGCCGGAATTTCGTTTTCGGCGATGGCTTGCATGCGCTCTCGGCAGAGAAAAGCCGGGACGAGGCCAAAGACGGCCACAAAGATCCCGACAAAAATAGCCAGCCAGCGGGCGCCGGTGACGGAGTTCGGAAACAGGTCGTCGTTCTCCATGAAGGCATAAAACCAAGGCACCGCCACCCAGGCGATTTGACCCATGAAATTGGAGACGCCCATCAGACGGGTGCGCTCGTGGTAATCGGGCGTCATTTCGTAGCCCAGGCCGACCCACGGAGCGGCGTAAACCGTGTAGGCCATGTAAAAAAGATTCGCCCCGATCAGGAAGTACCAGAAATAAAAATGCTGGCTATATCCCGAGGGCAGTTGCCAAAGCAGGGCAAAGACCAGCCCGGAGGCCAGGGCGCCGATGAAAATGAAGGGACGGCGCCTACCCCAGCGAAGGCGGGAGTGGTCGGAAATGTAGCCCATGACCGGATCGATCATGGCGTCGAGGAGGCGAGGTAACGCCATGAGGGTACCCACCACGGCCGGATCCATTCCCAATCCCAAATTCAGGACGATCGCCATCATGCCGATGGCTGCGCCCAGCAGATTGTTGACCAAAGATCCGATCCCGTAGGCGAACTTTTGGATTCCGGGGATTTTATCTCCGGGGGCTGTGATATGCTGGGGAACTAGGCTCATCCTAGGATTAGAAGGTTTAGTATGCTTTGAGCTGACGTTTAGGCCAACACTCTTTCCAGCTTCAGGGGTGGACTTGGGGTAGGGTTGGCTGGGAGATAGGTCAGGAAATTTCGGTGGCCATGCAGATGTCGCGCCAGCCGGGGAAATTCCAGGCGTTGGGGAAGTCGCGGCACTGTTGGGGTTTGACCGGCTGGATCCGGCAGTCCTGCCCTTCGAGAAAAATGCAGGCGCCGTCCGGTTGATCGATCAGGGTCAGGCCGCGGCGATCGGACCGCAGGCGGGTGTACTGCTCGATAAAATCACCTTCCTTCACCCCGAGGTAATCTGAGATCGCGGTAATCTCCTTCTCGGAAACCTTCACGTCGCCCGGCCAGCGGCAGCAGTTGGTGCAACGTTCGCAGAGGTACTTGGGGGGTTTTTTCATGAGAGGAAGATGACCCTGCTTCGCGACAAAATCCCTATGGGTGGGTCGCTTCGCAGGGCTTGCTGCGATTTAGAAAAAAAAGTCCAACAAGCACCAGGCTTGTAGCCGCGTAGGCGGCGGCGAAGGAGGGAGCGACCCACCATCCGGCAAGGGCTTGGGTGCCGGTGGAGGTGATGGCCACGCCGTGGATCAGGCCGGTGAGGGAGAGGAGGGCGCTGAGCAGGGCAATGCCGGCGGCGGCGATAAACCGGTGGTCGATCACAAAGGCGGTCATCGCGGCCAGAAGAATGCTCGATAAGAGAAAGCCCTGGCCCAGGGCGAACACGCCGGAAAGGACGAGATCCCCGCCTGTTTTGGCCGCCACCGCGTCGAGCGGAATGCCGGAGGCGCGCACCACCGTTTCCACAATCAGGGCAGCCCAACCGGCGAGGCAGGGAATCAGGCCGACGGCCACCGCGATGGCGTGCTTGGCCGGCGTGTCCACAAAGGCCTGTGCGGTGATCACCACGCCAATCCAAAGGAGGATGCCGAGAGTCACCTCCAGCGGGATAATGCGGAGGACGTAACCGGTCAGACCAAAAAGACAGAGCAGGGTGATGAGGATGCCGTTGAGGACGGAGTAGCCGATCCGCGCGCCCATCCGTTTCCAGCCGGGATGGCCGATGTAAATGGTGGTCGGGAAGGGACTGCCGAGGAAACCGGCGAGCAGGGTGGCGATGCCGTTGGTGGCGAGGGAGGAGCGGGTGGCATACCGGTCGCCGGCCGCTTCGGCACTTTCAAGGTTTTGGAGCGAGCCGATCACATTGAAGAGAGCCATCGGAAAAATCACCGAGAAGAAAGCGCCCACTCCTTCGCGCTGGAGGAAGGAGACCAGCTTGTCAAAAGCGGGCAGCGGAAGATGAAAACCGATGGCGGAGGCCGGCGCGGAAGCTTCGGTGGGGGCGAGGCCAAGGCCTTTGAGGATCCAGGCAACGGCGGCCCCCAGCAGGATCGCGGCCAGCCCTGTGGGGAGATGCCCGGGCAGGCGGATCTTGCCGGCGTAGACAAAGACCACCAAGAGCATGGGAAGCAGGGCGATGGCGGGAGCGGCATAGATTTTGAAAACGAAGGGCATGGCGATGAAGGTGAGGGCGATGCCGGCGAGCGGGGCGAGCAGGGAGGCGCGCGGCAACCAGCGGCGCAGCGGGTCGGTGACAAAGGCGCCAAGAAGTTCCAACACCCCGCCAGCCCAGCAGGCGAAAATTCCGGCGGCCCAGACGAGATCGGGATCCTGGGTCTTCTGCCAGAGCGGACCCATAATGAGGAAGAGGTAAGCCATGAGGCTGACAGTGTTGATGCCGAAGGGTAGGGCGGTGACGTCGTCGCGACCCGTTTGAGTGGCCAACCGGTGGGCTTGCCAGGAGTAGAAGAGGTTTCCAAGAAGGATGGAGACGGCTGCAGCCGGAAGAATGCGGGAGACGACGATCTCCACGGGAATGCCGCAGACCGGCGGGACGAGGGAAAGAATGAGGAGGAGTTGGAGGAGATTATCGATGAAGAGGCCGACAAAGCCGTCCAAGTCTCCACGCACGAACCAGCGGGCTTTCACGGATTTAGATTAGGATGACCCTGCTTCGCGACAAAACCCTTTCGGGTGGGTCGCTTCGCAGGGCAGGGAGGGAGCGGAAACTGGCCTGCGGACAACGGTCGGGATAGATTGATTTTTTATGGCTAAGGGCTGGAGCGAAGCAGTGGAGTATGCGGTGAAGGCCGGGAAACTCTCCCAGGATTCGGCGGAAAACATTCAACGGTTGGTGGCATCGTCCAAATCCCAGCCCTTGGTGGAGGCGAGCATCGGGGAGCTGGTGGCGGCCGGAGAGTGGGCGGAGCTGAACGACCGCTTTTTCCGGACCTTGGCCTTCGGTACCGGGGGACTGCGTGGCCGAACGATCGGCAAGGTGGTGACGAAGGCTGAGCAGGGGAAGCCGACGGCGCTGGGTCGGCCGGAGTTCCCAGCGGTGGGCACCAACTGTATGAACTACGGCAACGTGGCCCGGGCCACGCAGGGGCTGGTAAATTATCTGAAGAAGAACTTTTCCGGGCAGGCACCTTCGGTCGTTTTCTCCCACGACACCCGCCATTTCTCCCGGGAGTTTGCGGAGCTTTCCGCCCGCACGGTGGCGGCGGTTGGCGGGACGGCCTACCTCTTTGCCGAGGACCGGTCCACGCCTGAGCTCTCCTTCGCAGTCCGGCACCTGGGAGCCCAGGCGGGGGTGGAGATTACCGCCAGCCACAACCCGCCGCACGACAACGGCTATAAGGTTTATTTTTCCGACGGGGCCCAGATCGTGGAGCCGCACGCCTCGGGAATCATCCGGGAGGTGGAGGCGGTGAAGGAGGTGGTGACCGATCCACAGCCGAAGGGCGGTGGCAAGGTGGTGGTCGTCGGGAAGGAGGTGGACGAAGCTTACCTCAAAGCGCTGAAGGAACTGGTGATTGAGGGGGAACTTTTGAAAAAGGAGGGGGCAAAGCTAAAGGTGGTTTTTTCCCCGCTGCACGGCACGGGGGTCCGGATTGTGCCAGCGATGTTGAAGTC
Organism: uncultured Akkermansia sp.; assembly: GCA_964635945.1. Lineage (GTDB taxonomy): Bacteria > Verrucomicrobiota > Verrucomicrobiia > Methylacidiphilales > Verrucolacustridaceae > Verrucolacustris. The sequence continues at coordinate 22,078 of CAZWQT010000020.1, forward strand.
GGCCGGAGTGTCTGCCTCCATCGTGCCAGCACAGGAAAAGGGGGACGGCAGGTTTCCGACGGTGAAGTCACCCAATCCGGAAAATGGCGAGGCGCTGGCGCTGGGGATCGAGCAGGCGAAGAAGGAGAAAGCGGACCTGGTGGTGGCGACGGATCCGGATGCCGACCGGATGGGCGTGGCCTTGCGTAATTCGACCGGGGAGTACGAGCTGATTACCGGCAACCAGATTGGATCTTTGATGGCGGCCTACCGGATTGATCGAATGAAAGCCAAGGGCTGGATTCGCCAAGGGGAGGAGAAGAGCTGCTGTTTGATCAAAACGTTCGTGACGACGGATCTTCAGAAAGAAATGGCGACGGCGGCGGGAATGAAGTGCGTCGACACATTGACCGGTTTCAAATACATCGGCGAAAAGCTGGGAATCTATGAGAAGCAGGCGGGTGTTCGGGGAAAGATGGGGGCGGAGGAGTGGAGAAAGAAGAGGATCGAGAACAGCACCTTCTTTGTTTTTGGGGGTGAGGAGAGCTACGGCTACAGCGGCGGCGATTATGTGCGGGACAAGGATGCGAACGGGGCGGTGCTGATGTTCGTGGAGGCGGCGGCGTGGGCGAAGTCGCAGGGTCGGGACCTGCTGCAGGAGCTGGACGCGATTTACCGGAAGCACGGGCTGTACCTCGAAAAGCTGGGCAACCTGGAGATGCCGGGGGCGGAGGGGGCGAAGCAGATCGCCCGGGCGGTGGCGA
>CAZWQT010000021.1:0-21156 GCA_964635945.1 uncultured Akkermansia sp.
TGCGGTGATGGGGAAGGTCGACCTGGGTGGGATCGCCGGTGACGATGCATTTGGAGTCCGGCCCGAGGCGGGTGAGGAACATGAACATCTGTTCGGTGGTGGCGTTCTGCCCCTCGTCGAGAATGACAAAAGCACCGGTCAGGGTGCGGCCGCGCATGTAGGCGAGTGGGGCGATCTCGAGGATCCCCTTATCCATCATCTTTTGGATCTCCTCGACATCGAGCATGTCGTAGAGGGCGTCGTAGAGCGGCCGGAGGTAAGGGAAGATTTTTTCCTGCAGGTCTCCGGGCAGGAAGCCGAGGGCTTCGCCGGCTTCCACCGCGGGCCGGGTGAGGATGATCCGGTTAATCTTGTCCGTTTTGAGGTAGGAGACGGCCATGGCCATGGCGAGGTAGGTTTTGCCGGTGCCGGCGGGTCCAAGGCCGAAGACGAGGTCGTTCCGGCGGATCTCATCGACATAGGCTTTTTGGAGGAAGGTCTTGGGAATAATCACCGGCTTTTTGCCGGAGACCTGGATGCGGGTGGACCAGATGCTTTCGAGTTGTTTGCCTTCGCCGCGCTGGACGGCCTTGAGGGCGTAGAGGAACTCATGGCGGCGGATGCGGAGCCCGTGCTGGTGGGCGAGGTGGAGCTGGCGGAACAGTTCCTGGGCCGAGGTAACCGAACCGTTGGCCCCGTCGATCTTGAGCTGGGCGTCCCGAGCGGTGAGTTTGACCCCTAGGGTGGACTCCGTTTCGCGCAGGAGGGTCTCGTCGGCCGCATACAGTTCCGAGAGGGCGTGAGCGTTTTCGAAGGTGAGGGTCTGGGCGTGCGGGGCGTTCAAGCTTCTCAGGTTTTTTTAGGGCAAGGAGGGCGGGTGGGAAGAAAAGATATTGGATGTCACCGAACCGTCACTGGAGCCGGGAATCGAGGGTGGCAGCCCGCTTTTTAAGGGTGGCGAGGGTTTCGCCGACGCCGCGGGAGGCGCCCTTGGAGTCGAGCGGGAGGGCGGGGCCGGCCTCGAGAGCGGGAACCAGCGCGCAGAACTGGTCGTTGACCATCACGCCGAGGAATTCGCCGTTAAGGGAGAGGACAAGATCGCCGGCTTCGGGCGCGTATTCGCCTTGGAGGCGGTTCAGGAAGCGGGAGTCCATCTCCAGATAGCCGGGGAAGGAGGGTTCGAGCTTGAAGGCGCACTCGCCGTATCCCTTGCCGGATGGGGAAATGAGCAGGGCTTTGGGAAACCGGAATGGATCCGAGGCGATGCGGTAGGCCAGCTCCGGATGTTTTTCCACCAAGGCCAGTTCCACGGGAGCGAGCAGGAGTCGGGGATCGGAACCCTTGAGGGATTCCAGGGCCGGCAGGGGTTTCGGGAAATTGGACGGGGGTGGGAGGGTTAGGGTGCCGGTCACCGAGTCCCAAGAACCTTCGGCATCGCCCAACCGAAAAGGAGTCTCGGCGAGGGGGACAAGGGCGGCGGTACGGCGACCATCGGTGAGCAGGAGGGCGCGGGATTCCGTCCGGCGGACGCGCTGGTTCTGGACGGAAGGGCGTTCGGCCATCAACCGGACGGTGGCCCGGCGACTGAGGTAGTCGGAGTAAAGGGCGTTGGGAGCGACGGGGCGGTATTCCCGGATCTCCTTGGTGATCTGGCCGGATTTTTCGGCCAGCTGGGTCACGCCTTGGGAGAGGGACTGGTTTTGTTCGAGGAGTTTTTTCTTCTCCTCCTCCGCCTGGCGGAGGGTGGCGGTGGTGAGTTTTACCTTTTCCTCTGCGGACCGGGCCTGGACCTCGGCCACGGTGAGCTGGGAACGAAGGGCGTCCGTCTCGGTGCGGAGCTTTTCCTTGGTTTGACGAAGTAGTTCCGCCTCGGCCTTGGCGGCTTCGAGGGCGGCGCGGGTGCGTTCCGCCTCGGTCTGGGCCTGTTGGGCCAAGCGGGCGGTCTCCTGTTCGCTTTTCTGGAGGCGCTCGGAAAGTTCGGTGGTGCGGGCGCGAGCCTGGTCCAGGACGGCGGCGCGGGAGCGGGACTCGTCCTGGCTGGTGGCGAGGTCGCGGGCGAGTTTCTCGCGGTTGGATTTTTCGTCCTCCAGCGAGAGACGGAGCGTGGCGATAACATCGTCCTGGGGGGAGACGGCGCGGGAGGTGACGGGGGCGGGCGGCGGAGCTTCCGGCTTATCCCAACGGGTGAGGGCAAGGAGATTTAAAAGCAGGAAGTCGCAGAGAATGAGGAGGAGAGTTTTGTTCACGGTGGCGGGCGGAAATCGGGCCCGTGGATTTCTCTTTAGGTTTTGACGGGGGGAAGAAGCAGCCGCTGTTTGCAGGAGCGGACATGGAAAATCTTGATGACGGCGACGCAGGTGATGCCGAAGAGATTGGAGGAGTAAGCGGCGAGGAGGCTGGGCTGGATCACGCCCAAGACCTGCAGAACGAGGGCAATGGCGGTGCCGCCGATGCCGACATAAAGACCGGAGTCGAAGAGATTATCCTCGTTTTCGAGCAGGCGGAGTTTGAGGGCGGAATCGCCGGGTCCGGTTTCAATCTGCCGGATGCGCCGGACGCAGATCCGATAGACGGCAATCTGGATGGCCAGGAAAACCACCAGGGTGATGACATTGGTCGGTTCCATGGAAAAGCGGGGTCTATCGGTGATTTTACCAACGGCGCCCGGCAGGGCGAGACTCAATCGGTAGGTAGGCATGGGCTTGGGGCGGGTGACGGAGGGCTCCGGCATGGCGCCCAGGAGCAGGGCGAGAAAAACCGCTTGGGCGAGGACCGGGGCGGGCCGCCAAGGGCCCGGGCCATCCGGGGACGCGGGATGCAGGATTCCCCAAAGGGCGCGCACGAGGAGCCAGGAACCCAAGAGAAGGAGCCCGGCACGAAGAAAGAGCAGGGGCCTTTCCCAAAGGAGCAGCCACGGAACAAGGGCCGGAGGAGGCGGGATCGGGTTGGTAAAGACGGGGCAACGCCGCTGGACGAGCAGTTCCAAGGAACCGCGCCCGGCAGCCAGGCAGGAAGATATCACGGCCCAGGGTTTCTGAGCGGAGGCGGGCAGGTGGGTGAGACGGTCGGCTGGGCCGGCCCAAAGGCTGGCGGCGAGCAACAGGTCCCCGGGTTCGGCGGGGGAGCGGACTTCGCCGGCGAGCCAATCCAGCGCCGCGAGGGTCTGGGCACTGCCGACGAGTTCCCGCAGGGAGTCGTAATCGAAACGACGGGCGAGGGAGAGGAGGGAAAGGAGTGCCGGTTGCAGCGGCTGGAGGGATCGCTCCTCGTTGGCGGCGTAGGTGGCAGTTTTCAGTTCGCTGGCGAGCGCGGGGGAAAAGGCGGAGGTGTCGAGCAGGTGCGCGGTCAGCAGGGTGACCGCCTCGAGAGGTTGTCCACCGGGTTGCCCGGCAGGGAGGAGCGGCGGGAGAGGTTGGAGATCAAGCGTCTGAAGGATCGCCTGGACGCCGGGAGAGGGATTTACCTTGAGGCTCTGCCGCAAGCGAAGCCGGACGGGTTCGCGGAGCAGCAGGGTGAGGATGGCGGGAGGAGTGCTGACATTTTTTTCAAACGCCAGTCCGGAGGTGGCGAAGACCTGCTCGAGCCGGGGGTCGCGGGTACCGAGCCAAGCGAGATCCCGCCGGGAAGAAAGAATCGTGTGGGCCGAGGCCACGGTATCTGAACCGCCGGGCAGATCCATGGATTGGGCGAGCAGGGCGAGGCGAAGTCCGGCGCCGAGGTGTTCAGAATTCAGCAGGGAGGCGGCCAGTTCCGGCAAGGTGGAGGTTCCTTTTCCCGCGGCGAGAAGGACCTTTGCCTCCAAGGCATGGAAACGGACCGGCAAGAGGAGGCCGAGGGCCAGCGTGGCCGCGGCGGCGGGAATCAGAATCCAAGGAGGGGTTTTCAGGAGTAAAAGCGGGGAATCCGCGGGGCGATCCGGGTGAAAATTTCCCAAGGAATCGTACCGGCCTCGCGGGCGAGATCGGTGGCGGTGCGGGTTTTTGTGCCGGAGCGGCCGATCCAGACCACCTCATCGCCCCTTTTGGCGGCCGGGAGAGAGGAGACGTCCAGCAGGGTCATGTCCATGGTGACGCGACCGAGGATCGGGCAGAGCCGTCCGCGGATGAGGGCGTGGCCGCGGTTCCCGAGGGAGAAAGGAAGTCCGTCCGCGTAGCCGGTGGCCACGGTGGCAACCCGGAGATCCCGCTTGGCCCGGAAGGTTGCGCCGTAGCTGATGGTTTCGCCCCGATGGACCTGGCGGATCACCAGGATGCGGGATTTCCAGGACAGCACCGGACGGAGAGGTGCACGGGGATGGGGCCGAGGATCGATCCCGTAAAGGCCGAGCCCGGGGCGGATATGGGTGTGCGGAAACGGAATTTGAGACAGCGCGGCGGCGGTGTTGGCATAATGAGACCGGGGGTGTGGAGGGAGAAGGAGAGCTTCATGGAGTTGGCGGCGGGTGAATGTGGCGTTGGATCCGGCGCAGGCGAGGTGTGTGAAAGTCCCGGCGAGTTCCAGGCGCGGGTGGTGAAGGATATAGGAAAGAAGCTTTTGAAATTCGGCCGGTTTGGCGCCGAGTCGATTCATCCCGGTGTCGAGCTTGGCTTGGACGAGGGCCGTGGTGCGGGCTTTTTCTACCGCCCGGGAGAGTTCGCGGGCCTCTTGCATGGAGGAAAGGGTGACGGTGAGCCGATGGGTCAGCGCCAAAGGAAATTCCGAGGCCAGGGAGGAGCCCAAAAGAAGAATCGGTTCCCGGATACCGGCTTGGCGGAGCTCGGCCCCTTCGGAGGCGAACGCGACGCCAAACTCCTCACAACCGGCACGGGAGAGAGCGCGGGCCACGGGAACCAGACCGTGTCCGTAGGCGTTGTCTTTTACGACGGCAAGAACCCGGGTTCCCCGGGGGTTGGCCCGGCGCAGGGTGCGAAGGTTGGAGCGCAGGGCCGGGAGAGAAATGGTGCACCAGGTTCGGAAGGAGGCAGGCATCGGGTGATCTTAGGAAAGATTCCGGACGATCGGAAACTGTTCGTTTATGTTTGGGCCTGCATTTACGGGAAACACGGAAGATTCAACGGGAGGCAAGGGCAGGACGGAGGTGGATGGGCTCGAGTGGCAGACCGGGCTCCAGGCCGTGGGCGTGGAGGTAGGCGGCGAGGGTGGGGGCGTTGGGCAGGGCGGTCTGGCTGACCCCGGGCAGGCCGTCCGGGGTGACGGCCAAGGTGCAGCGGGAAAGGAGCCGGGGAAGCTCGGAAACAGGATGAACGGAGGTCGGCCGCTCCAGTTTTCCGGAAGCGTAGAAGGTGGCGAACACATCCCCACGGCGGGCGTCGGAAAAGACGCCCAGGAGGGTGACCTCGGGAAACTGCCAAGCGAGTGATCCGGTGCTGCGGATCGGCAGGACAGGGCATTGCCAGACCGTGGCCAATCCTTCGGCGGAGGCGATGGCTGAGCGGATTCCGGAAAAGGATCCGGGCCCCACGCCCACGAGAATCTGGTCGGGGCGGGGTGGATCCCGTAGGGCTTGCTGCAGAGATGGGATGAGACTGGCGGCGACGGTCCCGGAAAGTTTCCCCGAGGAGAGGATTTCGCCTTGGCGGCTGAGCACCCAGGTGCCGGGGCTGGACGAGGCTTCCAGGATCAAGCGGGTCATGGTTTTTCGAGCCAGCGCAGCTGGCGGGTGCCTTCGGGTTGCGGCGTGATTTCGAGGTCCACCACCGACGACGGCCACGGTCCGGGAAAACGGTCAGGCCATTCCACGGCCACCAGGCCGGAGGTGACGAGGCAATCGGGCCAGCCGAGCGAGTCCCAGTCGCGCGCGTTTTCGAGGCGGTAAAGATCCCAGTGCTCGAGCGGCATCCGTCCACCGCGAAGGGGTTGGCAAAGGGTGAAGGTGGGACTGGGGACCGGGCCGGGCACCCCGAGGGCGGCGGCGAGTCCGCGGACCCATTCGGATTTCCCAGCCCCGAGGGGGCCGTGGAGGCGAATGACCGTGCCGGCCTTGAGGTGGGGCAGGGAACGGGCGGCGTGGGCCCGGGTGGCCTCGGCCGTCGCGGAGAACTCAGGCGAGATGGTCATAACCCTTGAGGGGAAGTCCGCCGGCGTGAAAACCGGCGCGCGCGGGCAGGCAGATGCCGATTTCGGTGAGGCGGGTGGAAAAGGGCCAATGTTTTTTGAGGGCGGCGGATTTGGCCGGTGGAACGGTGAAAAGAAGTTCGTAATCCTCTCCCTGTCCGAGGGCCTGCCGGACGGTGGCACCGGTGGCGAGGGGAATTTTTTGCGGGTTGAGATCAAATCCGATCCGGGACATCCGGGCCAGGCGGGGGAGGTCGGCTCCCAGGCCGTCGCTCAGGTCCATCATGGCCGAGGGAATTTTTTTTTCAGCGAGCCACTGGCCCTCCTGCAGGCGCGGGGTGAAGGTGAGGTGCCGGCGGGGCCACGATCCCCCAAGATGACCGGTGACAAAGAGCCGATGGCCGGGGCGAGCTCCGCCCCGGTGGGGGGAAAGTCCCCGGGGAACCTGGCCGAGGACCGAGACCGAGAGAAGCAGTTGGCGGGTGCGGACGGTTTCCCCGCCGACCACGGTCACGCCCCAACGACGTGCGGCAGAGGCAAGACCGCGGTAGATGGACTCCAGACGGGCGGCGGATTTTTTATCCGGGCATCCGGCAGTGAGGAGGGCAGCACGCGGCATCGCGCCGGCGGCGGCAAGATCACTGAGGACGCGGGCGAGGGCTTTGCGGCCGACGAGGAGAGCCGGGGTGGTGCGGCGAAAGTGGATCCCTTCCACCACCGCGTCGGTTTTTAAAACGAGATCGGATCCACGGGGGGGCGGAGCCAGCACGGCGCAGTCGTGGCCCAAGCCGTGGCGGAGACCAGGCCACCGGGGGGAGCGGAAAGCGCGAGTCCACCGCTCGATCCAAAAATCCTCGGTAGTGCGCAGGTGTTTCATTCCGTGGCGGCCCGGCCGAGCAGCAACAGGGTGCAGGTGTTGGCGTTGAAGAGGGCGTGGACCAAAATGGCGGGCAGGAGACTTCCGTGGGCCCGATAGATTCCGGCAAGGAGGGCGCCGAGGACGGTCAGGGGAATCAGGGTGGGACCGTGCAGGTGAACGGCGCCAAAGGCCAAGGCCGAGACCCACTGGGCCTGGGCGACGGGCATGCGTCCGGCCAGCCAAGGGAAAAGAGTTCCACGAAAAAAAACCTCCTCCCAGACCGGGGCAATCAACAAGGCGTAGGTCAGGAAGGGAAGCATCTGTCCGAGTTCCCGGGCCTGAAGAAACTGGAGGAGGGCGGGTTGAGGTTTGAGGGGGAGTCCGAGCGCGAGATAAAGGCTGGAACTGAGTAACAAAAGAAGAAGAACCGGCCAAAGGAGGGTAAGGAGAAGACCGATGCTTTCCCGGAGGTCGCGGGCGGGATTTTTTCGGCGAAGTCCCCAAAAATCCGCCGGGCGAATGCCCGAAATAGAGGCCAGGAGGAGACCCGCCGCCAAAGCCGCACCGGGAAGAAGGGCCGGAGCAAGCCAAGCGGCGGAGGCCAAAAGGGAGACGGCCGCCATCATCGGCCAGGGGCCGAAACTCAGTGACCGGGCGGAGTCGAAGGCGGCAGGTTGGAGGAGGTGGATCAGGCGGCGCCAACCGCCGGCGAGGAGAAAAAAAAGGGAACAGCCAAAGACAAGGCCGAGGTAGCCGAGAAAGAGCCAGGAAAAATCAAACGGAGGAAGCATGGGAACAGGCTACCGTTCCGGTGGCGGGCAGGGGAGCGGGAACTGGAAACCAGGGTCAGGCCGGAGCGAGGAGCGAGTCGATGTCCGACAGGGCGTCCTCGTTCGGCATGAAAGGGGCAAAATTACGTTCGAAGTGAGTGACGACCCCGTCGACACCGGCGGCCAGCAGGCTGAAGCGGCGCCGGATGCAGCGAACAAGGAAAGGGTTAAAGCTGTAGAAGCCTGAGAAAATTTTCCGGCCGAACTCCTCGGTCTCATTGGCCTGTTTGCAGAAGAGGACCGCGTGAATGTCCCGGCTTTCAAAGAGCACCACCCAGTACTTGGTGAGGAGAGGATGAAAGATGGGCACGAAATCGATGGAGGAGGTGCGGTTGGGAGGTTCGCCTTCTGCCCAGACGCGAACGATGTCGATCTCAGCGGCGATTTTGAGGTAGCGCTCCCTCTGATGCGCGAAATTTTCAATCCGCTGGAAGGTGGCGATGAGTTCACCGGATCCGGTGTCATGCGCCAGATCCTCAATGGCGTGGCTGGCGGCGAGCATGGCCTCATGGTTGAAAAGGTGGGTCACATCAGAGACCGGGAGCACGACGATTTCAGACAAGCTTTCCCTGCGGGCCTTGGGCGAGGCCCGGAGGGTGCGGGAATTTTTCACCTTGAGATAGGGACGAAGGCGGGAGCGAAACAGCTTCTCCGACTTTTTTTCCTCGGAAGTCCGACAAATCATATCTGGAAACCCGAAATTGGCATGGTGGAGGGCGCGTGCAAGGGGTGAAGCGTAAGTATGAGTAAATCTTACAGGCTGGGGTTCGGGGGGGGGATGACCCGGTCGAGGAGTTTGGCGGAGGAAAGAACCCCGGGGACCCCGGCGCCGGGGTGGGTGCCGGCCCCGCAGAGATAAAAGCCCTTCACGTCTTCCGAGACGTTGTGGGGGCGGAACCAGGCGCTCTGGGTAAGAACGGGTTCAAACTGGAAGGCAGAACCGACGTGGGCGTCGAGGCGGTTTTCAAAGTCCACCGGGGTAAAAAGAAGTTTGCTGACGAGGTGTTTTCGCAGGCCGGGAATGAGGGTTTTTTCGAGAGTGGCAAGGATCCGATCGGCATATTCCTCCTTCACGCGGTCCCAGTCGATGCGGTCGCCGGGGGCGCCGCGGTGGGGCACGGGCGAGAGGACGTAGAAGCACTCATGGCCGGGAGGGGCCAAAGAGGGGTCGGTGCGGGTGGGCGCGTGCAGATAGAGCGAGAAATCCTCGGCTAAAGTTCGATGGTGGAAGATGTCGTCCAACAGTCCTTTGTAGCGGGGGCCGAGCCAGATGGTGTGGTGGGCAAGATCGGGATAGGTGCGATTGGTGCCGAAATAAATCAGGAACAGGGACATGCTGTAGCGCATGCGGCGAAGGCGGGCATCTGTCCATTTCCGGCGATGGGCGGATTTCACGCGTTTCTGGTAGAAGTTGGAAACATCGGCGTTGGAAACAACCACCTTGGCCCGAAGAATTTCCCCGGAGCGGAGGCGGACGCCGGCGGCGGCGCCGTTTTCCACGAGAAGCTCCTCGACGGGGGAGTTGAGACGGAGTTTGCCGCCGAGATCTTCGAGGAGTTTGGCGAGAGCCTGGACGAGGGCGCCGGTTCCGCCCATGGCGAAGTGCACGCCCCATTCGCGCTCGAGATAGTGGATCATCGCGTAGATGGAGGACGATTGGAACGGGTTGCCGCCGACGAGGAGAGGGTGGAAGGAGAGGACTTCGCGGATCCGCTGGTTTTTGACGTGTCGGCAGGCCATCTGCCAGACGGAGCGGTCCGAGCGAAGGCGGATCAGGTCGGGCGCGACCCGCAACATGTCGGTAAAATGGGTAAAGGGCTGGTCGGCCAACTCGATAAAGGCGCGTTGAAAAATATCATGGGTTTCACCGACAAATCTCCGGTACCCCTCGAGGTCCTCCGGGGCCAACCGGCGCACCTGCTCCTCCATCTCGCTTTGGTTGCCGGTGTATTCGAAGGAGACACCGTCGTGCCACGCGATCCGGTAAAAGGGTTTGCAGGGGACGATGCGGACATAGTCGGAAGTTTTTTTTCCGGAAAGGGAGAAGAGCTCGTCGAGAAGAAACGGGGCGGTGAGGATGGTGGGGCCGGCGTCGTAAGTGAAGCCTTGGTCGCGGAAAACCGAGGCGCGGCCGCCCGGCTGCTCGAGCGCCTCCAGCAGGGTGACGTCGTAGCCGCGGGCCTGGAGGCGGATGGCGGAGGCGAGTCCACCGAAGCCTGAGCCGATGACGAGGGCGGGAGGTTTCAAGCGGGGCCGCCAAAACTGGCAAAGTCGTCGAGATCGAGCACATCAAACCAGGTGGAGATGTCCTCCCGGCCTTGGCCGGCTCCGGTTTGATACTGGTTCATTCGTTCGCGTTGCTCGATCGAGGCGGGGGTGCGGCGGTTCATGTAATCCGACCACGCGTCGATTTCTTGGCCGGAACGGGGGTGGGTTTGGTTTTTTTCGATCCAGACAAGGATGGCGCCATCGCCAAGGCCGGCGGCGACCTGTTTCTGTAAAGCCTCCGGATCGATGCCCGTGAACTTCAGGAAATATTGGTCGAGTGGGCAGTTGTAGTTGTAATCCCCATTTTTTTTGATGAGGGTGGCTCGGCACTTGTCGAGAATGCGAGGAAGTAAGACATACCCGCCTAGCCGAACGCGGGGACTGCGGGGAGGACGGATCGTCAAATCCGGTGAAGCAACCTTTGGCATGGTGGGAGAATGCACGAAGAGCTTTCAGGGGCAAGAGGGGTTAGGAATTTTGCATAAGTTATATAAAGAATTGTGAAACAAAGTCTTATATAATGAACATACTCCTAAAAGTCCTGTCTAAAACCCGATGTTACGAAGTTTTATCGATTCCATCTTTTTCCATGACTACCCATTGAAATTTTGGATTCTGTGGGTAAGCTTGAAGAAGATGACAGGATCACCATCTAGGCGAACTTCCCCCTTCTGGATGGGGGTCTTCGGCGTTGCCATTTTTGTTCTCAGTTCGGCCAGTTGGGCGGCTCCGGAATTTAAAATTCGCTATAATTCCAAGTTCCCCTGTTTGGAGGTGATGGACGCGAAGGCCGCCAAAATCACGGACATCAGCGAGGGAACCAAGGGAGAGGTGGTCACTTCCGGAAAGTCCTCGATCACACTTTCGTTTATCAAAGGCTCGGCCGGACAACCGGAAGTCATGATCACGGACGCGAAGTCGGCCCTCTCCGAAATGGAGTTGGAGGCCTTTGGGCTCTCCGTGGGAATGAAGCCGGAAGGTGTCGTGACGGTTCGCTTTGGATCGGACAATAAGCCCCAATTTGAAATGGATCGGACCGGTGGGGCCCGGTTCCTGATGGCAGATTTAGGGAATCTGGATACGGCGGCGGGCAAAGAGCTGACGGCGGTAGGAGCGGCTCCAGGGGTTGCTCCGCAACCGCCCAAAGGTTTGGTGCGTTTTCGCGAAAGGCTGGAGGCATGGAAGACCTCCATGGGTAAAGGGGGGTGGAGCAACCGGCCGGGCAAAGTTCTCTCTTGTGGGGAGGATGCCAAAGTTACGTACTTGGGCCAACCGGAGCGGAAACTTTTGGACGGAGAGGCGGTTCAGGCCGGAGCCACCATGATGGCTGGGGCGACTCCGATCACCCTGCAAAGTGGTCCCGGGATTTATCACCAAATCCAACCCGGGGGGCGTGTCCAAATCGCCAAACTGGAGGCCGGGCAGAAGGACGTGAAAGTGACTCTTTTGGAGGGGACTTTGTTGACCCAGATTGTCACGCCGCTGGTAGCTCCGCGGTTGCATGTTTGCGGCATCGGTAACGGGGTTGTTATTCAGTCTTCCGACGGCCTATTTCAGGTTACTTCGACGGGGCCCTCCGATCGACGGATTGCCGTGGCCGAAGGAACCGTCCGTTTGGTGGAGGAGGCTGGTGCGGCCCAGGTCGCGGAAGCCACCGCGGGGACGACTCTTTCTTTCCCTGCCCAGAAGTCCGGTCAAAAGCTTGCGAGCGGAGCGCCGGAATTGGCTACTCTTTCCAAGCTGAAGTCAGACTCTCGAGGCGACTATCTCGTCGACATGGTCGAAGATGCCATCAAGACCGCTTCCTCGGAGGCAGAGGAGATTGTTCGTTCCGCATGCACGGCGGAAGCTTCCCAGGCCCGCAAGATTGCTTTGAGTGCCGTGGAGATTCGGGCCGATCTTCGGGATTTGATCGCGCAAGCCTCCGGAATTTCCGATCTGCCTCAAGCCGCCGGCGCGGGCGGGGAGGCCGAAGCTTTTTCCAAGAGGGTGTATCCTTGGATCAGGGCGGAGCCAAGCCCGACAAGTTGTGTGGGGCGGGTTCTCTGGATGGATGGCAAGGCGACATACGCCAACGGGCTCGATCTCAAGCGAGGCATGATCCTCAAGCAGGGTGAGACCGTCAAAACCGCCGGCGATGGGCGGGTGGTTCTGGTGGTTGCTCCGGGAGTCATCGCCGAAATCCAGCCAGGAAGCACGGTGCAGTTGGTGGAGATGGTGGGACGTTTTCAGGCTGGTAAGTTGGAAAGTTCCAAAGCCGTGTTGGACGCTCCCCAAGGCAAGGCGTTGATTTCGATCGCGGCCGGCCTGGGAGATAAAGTCCAAGCGGAGCTGAGGACACCGCAAGGGGTGGTCCGAGCCCAAAGTAAACCGGCCAACGATACCACTCTATGAAAAATACGATTTTTTCCCTGATCTTTGGGGTGGTTTGCCTGGGTTTGGGGCAAAGCGTCCTTGCCGCAACTGAGCTTTCCGAAGGGGAGCTGGTCTCCGTGGTCAATCAGGTGACCATGGGCGAAGGTGGGGCTGCCAAAACTTCAGACAAGCTAATGGAAAAAGTCCCGGTAATCACGGGGGGAAGCTCTTTTGCTGAGGTCAAATTCAAGGATTCCTCGGTTCTGCGGGCAGCACCCGACACGAAGTTTGCTTTCGCCTCGAAGGATCGGGCCATCACCCTTGAGGCGGGTTCCCTTCTGATGAACATTCCCTCCGGAAATGGTGGAATTCGCGTTGAAGCAGACGGAATCAAAGGGGAGGTAACGGGAACCACCCTGATGGCCAGCCGAGACAAGGAAGGGAATTTTGGTTTTGTGATTTTAGAGACAGCAGGCGCGGCAAAAGTGACTTCCAATACCGGGCAGACCGCGAATCTGATGCCCGGGCAGATTGCCTTGGTTCGGAAATCCGACGGATCGATCCGGGTGTTTGAGCTCAACTTGGATGCGGTGGTTCAGTTCTCCCCACTTTTCTCCGCCTTTGACCGTCCCATTTCTGGATTGGAAAAAGTGATGGCGGTGGCGGACGCACAGGCAGGGGAGGTGCAAAATGAAATCAAGTCCCTGCTCTCTTATTCTGAGGCAGGCTTAACCCCTGAGGATCCTGCCTCCCTTCTTAGCCTCCTGTTTGGAAAGTCGGCCGAAGAGATGGTGGCTGCCAAAAACTCGTTCGTCGGTGAGCTGGCCACGGCCGCTGGAAATGAGGCGAAGTCAGATTCCTCCGGGCAGAGCGCCACGGTTCTGGGGGCGGATTCAGGCACGAAAGGTGGTTCGATTTCTGATGCCCGTCAACCCGAAGGAGAGGAGATTGCCTCAAAGAGTAATCCTCCGACTGATGCTGCGGGTGGCTTAGGAGAGACTGACACGGCCGCCGGGGGAGAGGATGTTGCCAATACGGATACTGCCGCGGGTGGAGGAGGGGCTCCCGATACTCAGGCTCCTGCTCCAGTGGGAGGTGGGACCACCGTTAATCCATCTCCGGCGACTCCCACCGGCGGCAACGCTTAATCCTCCTTAGCTTGCCCCAAGCTCAGCGGGCCGGCCTAACGTCACCTTGCGTTTGGAATTTTCCGTGGCCTTGGGCTACGTTTAGTCGATGGATTACAGTCAGACCGTTCGTCTCCCCAAGACGGATTTTCCCATGCGGGGGGACCTTCCGAAGCGGGAGCCTGCGTGGGTCCAAGGCTGGCTAAAGGATAAAACCTACGAGAAGCTCTTAGAGGAACGCGCTCAGGCGCCTGAGTTCCATCTGCACGACGGTCCTCCCTTCGCCAATGGGGATGCCCATGTGGGCCATGCCCTGAACATGGTGCTCAAAGACATTGTTCTCAAAAGCCGTTCGATGATGGGAAAGAAAACACCCTTCGTGCCCGGGTGGGACTGCCACGGATTGCCGATTGAACATAAGGTGGTGACCGAGGAAAAGCTGGTGGGGGCGGAGCCCGCGGTGATCCGAAAGAAGTGCGAGGAAGTGGCCCGGCATTTCATCCAGAGGCAAAAGGAGCAGTTCCAGCGTTTGGGGGTGCTGGGCGACTGGGAGCGGCCTTATCTCACGATGGACCCTGGCTACGAGGCTGCCGAGCTCCGGATCTTGGCTGACTTGGTGGAAAAGGGAATGGTCTACGAGGGGCTCCGCCCGGTGCACTGGAGCACGGGTTGTCGGACCGCCCTGGCCGAAGCCGAGGTGGAGTATGCCGACCGGGAAGATGAATCGGTTTACGTGCGGATGGAGCTCAAGGACGCCCAGGACGAGGATCTGCTGATCTGGACGACCACTCCTTGGACCCTGCCGGCCAACCTTGCCGTGGCGGTCCATCCAGGCATGAGCTACGTGTTGGCGGACCCTGGAAACGGCCGGAAGGTGTGGCTGGCCAAGAGTCGCATGGAAGCGGTGGCCAAGGCAGCGGGTCGGGAGTTAAAAGTTTTACGGGAAGCCAAGGGATCCGAACTGGAAAAAAAACCGTATCGCCATCCGCTGGTGGCGCGGGAGGGGGTCATCCGGACTGCGGAGTTTGTCACTGCGGAATCCGGGACCGGGATGGTGCACATCGCACCGGGCCACGGCCATGAAGATTATGTTTTGGGAAGACAGCACGGACTGGAGCCTTTCTCGCCGGTGAATGAGGCTGGAAAGCTCACCGCCGAGGCCGGCATCAAGGAAATCGAGGGGCAAAATGTTTTTGCCGCCAATCCGTTGGTGGCGGATCTCCTGGAGAAGGCTGGGAAACTATGGGCCAGGGAAAAAATCCGGCACAGTTATCCGCACTGTCCCCGTTCCAAAACCCCGATCGTGTTCCGGTCCGTCCGCCAGTGGTTCATCCGCATGGACGGGCTGCGGGATCGGGCTCTCGAGGCGGTGGACGCAGTGAAGTGGGTGCCGAGTTGGGGGGAAAGCCGGATCCGCGGGGCGTTGGGGGGCCGCCCGGACTGGTGTATCTCGCGGCAACGGTCCTGGGGACTGCCGATTCCGGCCTTTTACAAGCCAGACGGGACTTCGGTGCTGGATGCCAAAATCATCCGTCAAGTTGCCGCACGAGCTGAAAAGGAAGGGGCAGGTTTCTGGTTTGGGGATTCCGATGAGAAGCTGGCCAAAACCTGCGGGGTGCCAGCCGACTGGAAGCGGGGCCGTGAAACAATGGATGTGTGGCTAGATTCGGGATCGAGCTGGTCGGCGGTGGCCGCCGATGGCCGGGTGAAGTTTCCCGCGGATCTTTACCTTGAGGGAAGCGACCAGCACCGGGGTTGGTTTCAGAGCAGCCTTTTGCTTTCCGTGGCTTTAACCGGCCAGCCTCCTTTCCGGACGGTGCTGACCAACGGATTTGTGGTGGATTTGGACGGAAAGAAGTTGTCGAAGTCACGAGGGAAACCGCCGGGCCTGATGGACCTCGTGGACAAGTACGGAGCAGACGTGGTTCGGCTTTGGGTGGCCAGCGAGGACGCCAAGGAGGATGTGCCGTTTTCCACGGAAATTTTCGGCCGGGTGGGGGACAGTTATCGTCTCCTGAGAAACTCCTTCCGGATCCTCCTAGGAAACCTGGCAGATTTCGACCCGACCAAGCATGCCGTCCCCATTGAAAAGCGGACGGCCTTGGACCGGTACATCCTGGCCAAACTGGCGGCCCTTTCCCAGGCGGTGCGCGATGCCTACGAGGCCTATAACTTTCCCGCGGTCTATCATGGTCTGAATCGGTTTCTTTCGGTGGAACTAAGCGCTTTTTACATCGATGCCTGCAAAGACCGAATCTACTGCGATGCTGAAAACGATCCGTCCCGTCGCTCGGCCCAAACGACCATGCACGAGATTCTGGACGTCATGGTGCGCTTGGCCGCACCAGTGGTGGCCTTCACTGCCGAGGAGGTTTGGGAACATTTGGCCCAAAAGAAGAAGGGTTCCGTGCATCAGCAGACTTTTCGGGAGGCCGGATTGCCTGCGCACTGGAATGTCGAGGAGGAGGCTCGTTGGGAAAGATTGTTTGCCGCACGGACCAAGGTGAACGAGGCGTTGGAGAAGGAACGGCAGGCGAAAAAAATCGGCAAGAGTCTGGAAGCGGGGGTTTTGGTGGAAGGCGGAAAGTGGAAGGCCGAGGATGCCGAAATCCTCAAGGAGATCTGCCTTGTGAGTCATCTGGAGATCCGGCCCGGTTCAGGTGAGGCGACCGTTCAGGTGGTGCCGGCGAGGGGTACACGGTGTGCCCGGTGCTGGAAACATGAGGAGAGCGTGGGAAAGAGTGCGGATCACCCGGAATTATGTGAGCGCTGCACCCAAGTGGTGAAGGGGGTGGGGCCTTGAGTTCAGGCCATTACGGGGGTGGGTGGTTCTGGCCCCTGGCTTTGGCGGTTCTGATTTCGGATCAGGCCCTGAAAATCTGGGCGGAACAGGTCCTTAAACTCGGTGCCAGCGTGGCCGTGATTCCAGGCTTTTTTTCCCTGACCCGGGTGCACAACACCGGGGTGGCCTTCGGCATGGCTCAAGGCAACAACCTGCTCACCGGACTTTTGGCCGTGGCGATTTTGGTGCTGGCGGCTGGTTTGGCCCGGGGATGGGATTGGAACCGGAGATTTGTCCAGCTGGTCTCTGCGATGGTGGCGGGGGGAGCGGTGGGAAATCTCATCGACCGGGCACGACTGGGCTATGTCCTCGATTTTTTCGATTTTCACTACCGCGGATGGAGCTGGCCGGCTTTCAATATCGCCGATGCCGGGATCAGCGTGGGAGTCGGGCTATTGGTGTTGAGTTGGCTGACTGGAAAGTCGCCAGAAAAGAATTAGCTGTTTTTGATCCGGGGATCCCCGTTGGGGGAGTTTTTATGGTGGAGTTGGACCCTGCGGACATGGTGCATGGCCAAGGCGCCCCCGAGGGCGAAGAGAATCATCACGGGATACCAGGCAGCCCAGCCGAACTTTTTGATCAGAATTCCGGTGGTGAAAAGACAGACGGCCGAGCCGTAGTACTGGAACGAGTCGATCACTCCGGCGGCAAAGCCGGCCATTTTCTTGCCCCCGATGTCCATGGGGGCGGCGGCGCCGACCACGGAGTGGGTGGAGTTTACGGTAAGAGACACGAGGACCAGAAAGATGCCTGCCAAGGTGACGCCGAGCAGGCCCGGCTTGATCAGTCCGGTAAACATCATCAGGGCGGCCAAGGCGATCACCCCCGCTTCCAGGAGGTACAAGAAGCGCGCCACGGGCGAGCGGTGACCGGCAAAGAACTTGTCTGAGACCCAGCCGGAAAGAATGGAGCCGAGGATCGCGGTGGTGGTCATCAGGTTGAGGATGACCAACACGGCCAGCGGTTTGGCCTTCATGTCGATGCCGAGTTGCTGGGTAAAAAAGAGGACGGAGAGCTGGTCCGAGCTGTGGCGAACTGCCCCCGTACAGGCGTAGGCGGCGGCATAAAACCATACCAGGGGGTGTGTGAAGATGGTGGTGAAGCTTTCCTTGAGGGAGACCCGGGTCCCGGCGGAGTCGTCCAGTTCGTCGCGGATGACGTTGGGGAAGCCGGCGGTGGCAGGTTCCTCCTTGACGGCCAGAGCCATCCACACGGCGGCTGCGGCGGTGACGAAGGGGGGGATGATGAAAAGAACCCGCCAGGTCCCCGGTTCCACCACCCAGGTGCCCATGAACCAAAGACCCACGGTGAATCCGGCCAGAAGAAACGGGGCCAGTGTGTTAATGGCGTACTGTCCCAACTGAATCATAATGCCGAAGATACCGGAAAAAGTGCCTCGTTCATGGCGGGCGAACCAAGCGGCATTGATCTTGATCATTCCCGGGGCCCCGCAGGACTGGAACCAGCCGTTGAGGATGGCGATCAGGCCGAAAGTGGCCAGCGTGCCGACGAAGGAGGAAAAGCCGAAGATGAAATTGCAAAGGATGGTGCCGGCCGCTCCGACCAGCATGGAGGTTTTGCCCCCGATCCGATCGGCGAGCAGGCCATTGACCAGCTGGCCGGTGCCGTAAGCCAGGGACCAGACCACAAAGATCTGGGTGATGCCGGCCACGTCGAAGCCAAACTCCTCCACCATGCCGGGAGTGGCGAAACGGAAATTGTAGCGAGCCATGTAGTAGGAGGCGTAGAGCACCCCCAGAGCACCCCAGTTCAGTCCACGCCGGGCGCGAAAACCTGGCGGGTAGTGCGAACGGGGGGTGAGGCCAATGGACACTTCCATCAGGATACCGACTTCATGAGGGCGCAGGGAAGGAAAGAGGGTGGGGTCTGCGGATAAAATTTGATAAAGTTCGACGGTGAGGCTGAGAAACTATCGTCACCTGATCTGGGATTGGAATGGAACGCTTTTGGACGACGCCTGGCTTTGCCGGGAAATCATGAATCGTCAACTGAGTCGAAGGGGGCTTCCCACCCTCTCCGAGGAGCGTTACGAGGAGATTTTTGATTTTCCTGTGGAGAAGTATTACCGGGCGGTGGGGTTCGACTGGAGCCGTGAGAGTTTTCAGGAAGCGGGGACTGAGTTCATTGTGGAGTACGAAAAGCGCAAGAAGGAGTGTGCCCTTCAGCCCGGGGGAAAGGCCCTTCTCGCCAAGCTCGCCGCAGGCGGCTGGTCCCAAGCGGTTCTCTCTGCCTACTCTCACCACACCCTGGAGGAATTTCTTGGGTATTTCGGGGTACGGCAACATTTTCGCAGCGTGGCCGGAGGCCGGGACCACTACGCTGCCGGCAAAGTCGGTCACGGTCTCAAGATGCTGGAGGAGCTACATGTTTCTCCCCGGGAAACCCTCCTGATTGGGGATACCACCCATGATGCAGAGGTGGCTCGGGCGATGGGGGTGGACTGTGTGCTGGTACCCTGTGGGCATAACAACCGGGCCCGGTTGGAAGGGTGCGGGGTTACGGTGGTGGAAAATCTGGGTTCTTTGCGTTTGGAATAGGAATTTCGCAGGGGAAAGAAACCGCTAGGCTGAAAAATCAATGAAGGTGGCTCTTTTGGATTACGGAAGAGGAAATCTCCGCAGCGTGGAGCGTGCGTTGGCCAAGGCCGGGGCGGAGGTGATTCGCACGGAAAGTCCGAAGGATCTGTCCCAAGCCGATGCCCTGGTGGTTCCGGGCCAGGGCTCTTTCGGGGACGCCATCCAGGGCTTACAAGAGAGGGAATTGTGGGACCCACTCCGGGATTGGGTCCGCGGCGGAAAACCTTATCTGGGAATTTGCTTGGGATTTCAAATTCTCTGGGAGGCGAGCGAGGAGGCTCCCGGGGTGGAAGGGCTGAAGGTCATTTCCGGAACGGTGCGCAAATTCAGTGCGCCGGAATTCAAGGTTCCTCTCATTGGCTGGTGTGAGGTGAAGCCGGCCTCGAAGGCCCAGGAGCTATTTGCGGGGGGCGACCTTTACTTTTATCACGTGCACTCCTACCGACCGGAGAGTGCCCCCGCTGAATGGCTGGCCTGCGAGACGGAGTACGGGGGCCACTTTCCCAGCGGGGTATGGAAAGGAAGAGTAGCGGCCTTCCAGTTTCACCCGGAAAAAAGCCAAGACAGCGGGATCCTCCTGTTGGAGAGGGTTTTGCAAAAAATCACCCAAGCATAACTTGCATCCACAAGCCCTTCTTTTAAGAAAGCTTCATGATCAAAAAACTAATCGGCCTCGCTGTGTTGGGATGCGTGATGGGTCTTTCCACCGTTGCTCGCGCGGGTGACTCCTGCGGGGGTTGTCCGTCCGACGAGAAGAAGGAAAAGGACTCCAAAGAAAGCACTTCCGACAAGCAGTAAGATTGGCGGAAACAAAAACCCCGGTCCCCAACAAGGGGCCGGGGTTTTCCTTGGATGAAGTTGTCCCGGACCTGAGCGATGCAGTCTCAGCCGTCATCTGCCATGGACTGGCCGGCGATCCAGGCGGTGGTCCAAGCGGCCTGAAAGTTGAATCCCCCGGTCACCCCGTCGATGTCCAGGGTCTCCCCCGCGAAATACAGGCCAGGAACTTTCCTGCTTTCCATGGTTTTCAACTCCACCTCTTCCAAGGGAATCCCTCCGCAGGTCACAAACTCCTCCTTGTTCATGCTTTTGCCTACAACCTCGAGCCTGGTTTGATGGAGTGCCCTGAGGAGGAGATTTTCCTTCTCTCGCGAACATTTGGACCAGCGCTCGTCCGGGGTGATACCGGCCAATTCGCATAGTTGCTCCCATAAGCGGGAGGGCAAGGGAGGCCAACCCGAACGGAACAGGGTCTTTGCTCCTTGCTGCTTCCGGCGGTTTTGAATTTCCTGCCGGCTCTTCTCCATGGATTGCCCGGGGATCCAGTCCAGAGACAGAGGAAAACGATAGCTCTGTTCGTGCATGGCGCGGGCTCCCCAAGCCGAAAGACGTAAAACTGCCGGACCACTCAGCCCTTCATGGGTAAAGAGAACCGGCCCCCTCTCTTTGAGATGAAGATCCGGCACCGCAATCCTGACGTCTTGGATCGAAAGGCCGGCCAGGGAACGGATCCAATCTTCGGACAGGTGGAAGGTGAAAAGGGAAGGTACCGGCGGATTCAGCCGGTGTCCCAAAGGGGTGAGCGGGTGCGGACCTTGGCGGCATCCTCCAGCGGCCCACAGCAGGCGTTGGCATTCCATGGTGGTCCCTTGAGACAGTTGCAGATGGAAACCCCCGCCTGGAAGAGTCGCCACGGTTTGAATTCCGGACTGGGTGACGACGTTGACCCCGGCCTTCCGGGCGGTCTGAGTCAGACATTCAATGATGGATTCCGAAGAGTCGGTCACGGGAAACATGCGGCCGTCTGGCTCGGTTTTGAGCTTCACCCCGCGGGAGGCAAACCAAGCGATGGTTTCTTCCGGTCCGAAACGGGTCAGAGGTCCGATGAGGGCTTTTCCTCCCCGGGGATATCGAAGGGAAAGTTCCCGGGGGTCGTGGCAGGCATGCGTGACATTGCAGCGGCCGCCTCCGGAAATGCGCACCTTGGACAAAAGGTGGACTCCTTTTTCCAGAAGAACGACCGAGGCCTTGGGGTTCTTTTCCGCCGCCGCGATGGCTCCGAAAAAGCCGGCGGCACCTCCTCCGGCCACCACGATGCGGAGCGGTTTCAAAATTCGTCCAGCGCCCGGGCGACGCTTTGGGGCAAGGGATGGGATCCATCGCCTTCCAGTTCACCATCGATTTTTTCCAGTCGACGGATCAGTGGCAGCACCTCGTGGCGCTCCATGGGACCGCCCGCCGCTTG